>NZ_AJRE01000087.1:0-5654 GCF_000296955.1 Streptococcus sp. GMD4S | reverse complement strand
CCTGGCAATTGACCAGTTGCACGATAGTGAGCAAATTCCTCAGGTGTCACTTCACGTCCATTAATCAAGTAGCGACGATTTTCAGAACTATATCCTCGCATACCTCCCATCAATTGGTTAAATAAATCATCCATGTTGTTAAAGTTATTAAAGTTGTTGTTCATATTCTTTACCTCGTTTATTCTTAATTATATGCGATCTCTGATATTGACTATCTTTGATCTTTGTTTTAAAAATTTTAGACTAGCTAACTAGCTACCCTACGTATAATTTCTGGTTTTTCTTTCTTAAATAAGCCTTTTATCATCTTCTTTTCAAAATCTGTTAGATTTAACATAGGCCTCACCCCTTTCTAGGGTATCTATCATACATTTTCAAGAAATAGGATCATTGAAAATGAAGTTTTCTAAGGAATTCATTTTCCTTATGTTTCTACTATACCACTTTAGTCAGTAAAAGTCAATAACTTTTTGACCAAATTTGACTATTTTTTTAAAAAATTTTTTGAAGTACAAAAAAAGCCCCTAGAAAACGAATTTTCTAGAGACTTTCTCTATCAGGTTTAAGAGAGAAGTAGAATTCTCACTTACCAAGTTTCATGTTTCTTCTACAAAAGCTTAAGCTTTGCGTTTTACGAAGAATACCAATCCACTCAATGCCAAGACTACAAATCCAAGCGCAGAAAGGATAGAGGTTGCTTCCCCTGTGTTTGGAAGTTCAGCTTTACCTTTAGTCTCAGTAGCTGGAGGTGCTGGTTTTGGATCCTCTTTTTGTCCTGGACCAGTTGGTTCTGTTCCTGGAGTTGGATTTGTTCCTGGATTATTTGGCGTTGGATCTGGTGTTGGTGCTGGATCTGGCGTTGTTCCTGGATTATTTGGAGCTGGATTTGGATTTGGTTCTGGTGTTGGTGTTGGAACAGTGTATTTATTTGTAAATACAACTTCTTTACCATCGGCATACGAAACCCTTGCAGTCAAGAGACCTTGATCATCCGCAACTACAGTGACTGTTACGGTATGCTCAGTCTTATCGTATTCAATACCCTCTTCAGTACCAACTTTTTCAACCAAGGTATAAGTGTAAGTACCTGCTTCTTCGAATGAACGAACAAAGGCTACTTTACCTTCGGCAGTATTCTTAGCTGTAGCTACAACGGCGCCTTTCTCTTTCAATTCGAAAGTATAAGCATCAGCCGCAAGTTCTTTACCTTCAAGTTTCTTAGTTGCTTCAATCGTAGCTTCTACCGCTGGTGCTTTGAAGCTATTCTTGAAGACATTACCTGCTGGATATTCAACAGCTGCCTTCAAGGCGTTGGTTGCTGCATCTTTGGTTACTGTTACCTTTGCAGTCTTTTCTGTATCGTAAGTAATACCAGTTGCTCCAGCATTCACTTCTTTTACAGTATAAGTATGAACACCTTCTGCATCATAGTTGATTGTATTAAATGTTACTTTCCCACCTTGGTTTGTTTTTGTATCAATTTTTTGTCCATCTTTGTACAATTCAAATTGGAACTCACCATCAACCAAAGTACGACCAGTCAATTCTTTCGTAAACTCAAGTGTTGCTGATGTAGCTGTTGGAGCTGGTGCTGTATAAATATTTGTGAAGACCCGTTCTGTATCCGCATCTTCTACAGTCGCAACCAATTGGCCTTTACCATCATCCGCAACAGTGACGAACACTTCATACGCAGTTTGATCATAAGTGATTGTTTTATCGTCACCAGCTTTTTCAGTAATAGTGTAAGCGTAATCGCCTGCTGCTGAGAAAGTGACGTTGAAGACAACTTCTCCTGAGGCAGTATTCTTAGCCGTAGCTACAAGGTCTGAACCTTCTTTCAGTTCGAAAGTATAAGCATCAGCTTCAAGCGCTTTTCCTTTCAAGACTTTCTTAGCTTTGATTGTAGCCTGCGCAGGTTCCGCTTTATAGTCATTAACGAAAACTGGTGTTTCACTTGTAACTGTCGCGACAAGTTGACCTGAGCCATTATCTTTCACTTCTACAGTTGCTGGATGTTCTGTTTTATCATAAGTTACACCAAGTTTATTGCCAACCTTTTCTGTAATAGTATAGTTATATACTCCTGCTTTTGAATAGCTAATTTCAGAAAAACGAATCAATCCACCAGCAGCATTCTTTGCTGTCGCAACAACCTTATCACCCTCTTTCAGTTCAAACTCAAACTCATCTATCTCTAGCTCTTTACCGTTCAAAACTTTTTTAGCTTCAATAGCAATTTTTGCTGGAGCTGCTTTATAAGTGTTGGTGAAGGTTGGGTTGTTACCTGCAACAGCCGCCTCAAGTTGACCTTGACCGTTATCTGTAACGTTTACTGTCACTTCATGTGTAGCAGTGTCGTATGTCACACCTGCTTCGCTACCTGCTTTTTCTGAGATAGTGTAAGTGTGGTCGCCTGCTTCATTGTATTCGATTTCTTTGAAAGTAACAGTACCGTCTGCAGCGTTTTTAGCTGTCGCAACGACTTTGTCACCTTCTTTAAGCTCGAATTCGTATTTATCAGCTTCAAGGGCTTTACCTTCCAAGACTTTCTTAGCTGTAATCGTTGCACTTGTTTTAGCTGCTTTATAAGTGTTGGTGAAGGTTGGGTTGTTACCTGTAACAGTTGCAACAAGTTGACCTTGGCCGTTATCTGTAACTTTTACCTTAACTTCGTGTTTAGCAGTATCGTATGTCACACCTTTTTCACTACCTGCTTTTTCAGTGATAGTGTAAGTGTATTCACCTGCTGTTTCTAACTCAATTTCTTTGAAAGTAACGGTGCCGTCTGCAGCGTTTTTAGCTGTCGCAACGACTTTGTCACCTTCTTTAAGTTCGAATTCGTATTTATCAGCTTCAAGGTCTTTACCATTCAAGACTTTCTTAGCTGTGATAGTTTCTTTAGCTGGAGTTGCTTTATAGGTGTTAGTGAAAGTTGGTTCTGCAGATGTGACAGTTGCTGTTAAAACTCCACTTTGGAAAGTTGCTGCTACAGTAACTTCCTTGGCTTCTGTATCAAATGCAACGCCTGCAACTGCTGTTGAAGTGTCTTCTTTGATGATGTAGTGATAAGTTCCCGCACCTTTTACTTGGAGATTCTCAAAGGTAATAGTCCCATCAGCTTTTGATTTTGCTGTAGCTACAGGATCCTTCAAGTTCTCTGCAGTAAACAGGTTAAAGGTAAACTCATCTGCTTTTGGAAGTTTATCTGTACGTCCTTCTACTACTTTCTTAGCCGTCACATTGAATACAGCTGGAACAGGTTCGTCTTTAAGATGAATAGTAGAACCCGCAGCACCGAGTTTGACTGTATACTCTTTTTCATCTAGTTTATAACCTGCTGGAGCAGTCTTCTCTTTGATCTTAAACGTTTTACCTTCCCATTTCTGATCATAAGTTTTCGTAAGCGCTACTCCTTTTTCATTCGTAGTCACTTCTGTTGTTTCACTTGCATCATCTGCTGCTGTCACAGTATATACCGCACCCGAAACCGGAGCCAGAGTGAAGGCATCAGTCTTATGAATCTTAATTTGGTAAGCAGTAGATGCTACAATCGTACCAGAAATCAAAGATGTCGCCTCAGCTGTCATATCAAGTGCTCCCGGACGACTTGTATTCTGTGCTAATTTAGTCCCGTCAGCCAATGACAGAGCAACCCTATTTCCTACTTTACTTCCATCATTAGGAGTTGTTGTGTTATAAGAGACTATATAAGAGGTCGTTCCATCTTTAAAAATGATATCAAATGAAGTATAGTTTTCGTTCCACGAAACGGTATAGTCTTGTCCCTCAGTTAACAAAACTGCATCATCTGGAACAGCAGAAGTCCCAACAGTGATATTTGCCTTATACACTTTTAGAGTCTCAGGAATATACTGTGCAGGAGTGTAACTAGTATCATCATTTGGTATAGTATCATGTAATACAATATTTTGTCCTAAGTCTTGTTTCTCTGTATTTACACGTACACGCCAGGTAGACCATGCATCTCCCTTGCTAACCGAACCAATCTCAGCCAGTTTTGGAGAGTTCCAATTTTCAAGGGCAGCACGACCCCCAATTTTAGCATAATTTTCAGTACCAACTTTGGGACCATCGATTGTTTTTGATGAATAAATGTGAGTCACTTCTTGCTTCAATGAGGATGAATTAAAGTTTATGCGGGTTTTATTCTGATCCTTTAAGAATCTAAAAGTAACAGAAAAATTCCCTGACACATCCTTTACCTTATCTCCACCAGTTTTCTCTAGATATTTATCCAAGTTTTTCAAGGTGATTTTTGCTTTCCCACCTTGATCAGTCCCATTTGAAGTCACTTCAGCTTCTCCAATAGTAACTTTTGTTGTCGGATCGATTAAATCCTGACTCCCCTCATAAACTGCCATAGGAGCAGGTATATCAAAGGTAAAATAATCTCCATTATTCAAATGTTCATTATACTGTTTGAGATCAAAAGTCACGCGAAGCTTATATGCTAAATTCGTACGAAGCGAGAAATCTCCTTCTGAACTCACATTTTGCTTAGTATCTGAAGCATCTAACAGATCAATACCTGTAATGACTTGTGTCAATTCTTTTGAAACAGGATTATCTGCTTTAACAATGCCTATCAAAACAGATGCTAGGCCTAAAATAGCAAAAGCTAACGCAGAAAATTTAGAAAGCATATTTAACGCTTTGCTTTTCGACATTTCTTCTCCTCTTTTCTTTATGAAATTTTTATTTCTAATCTCCCTAAGAGATTACATCATACCATTTTGACAACCCCTATCACTAACTAGAGTTTATCTATTGTATTATAACATCTCAATACAATCTATTCAAGTTTAATAACTAGAAAATAAGTTTTTATAAGATTTTATTATATTATTCTCTCGAATTTCAACACATTGTCACAAGAATTAACAAAATCTCTCAGTATTTTTCATATGATATGTCGAAAATTTATCTTTTAGATATAGAAAAAAGCCAGTCCTATAGACTAGCTTTCTTTCTATTCTAATTGAATCTTAGCTCAAGGCGTCATCCATTGAAAGAACTTCGTGGAAGACACGTTGTGTCAATTCAGTTTTTTGTTCTGGAGTGAGGTATTTAGTGTTTACACAGTATCCAGAGATACGTACGATAACGTCTTCACCTGACATGATCTTTTCGTAAACATCGTTCAAGTCCATAACGTTCAAGTTAACGTGTTGTCCACCGTTTTCGAAGTAACCATCAAGGATTGTTACCAAGTTATCAACTTGTTCGTCACGAGTCTTACCAAGAGCACGTGGAGAAACTTGAGTTGTCAATGAGATACCGTCAGCTGCGTAACCAAAGTCAAGGCTAGCAAGTGAGTTCAAGTTTTGCAACCATCCACCTTTAGCTTTGTTAGATGGGTTCGCACCTGGTGAGAAGAATTCAAGTTTAGACAAGTTCACAGAACCATCTTCGTTGAGGTATACACCTTTGTGGACTGGTGAGTTACCAGTTTGTTTAGAGTAAGCAACGTTAGATGTGATTGTCAAAAGTGATACAGTAGCTTCTGCGTCTTTGTATAGTTTGTGGCTACGTAGACGAGTTGTATAAGCTTCGATCAACCATTCTGCCAATTCGTTTGAACGTGGGTCATCTTCACCCCAACGTGGGTATTCACCGATTGTTTCGTAATC
>NZ_AJRE01000086.1:0-5772 GCF_000296955.1 Streptococcus sp. GMD4S | reverse complement strand
CTTCTGGTGGAACACATGTTGTCAGTGTGGTAGTATTTGAAAAAGCTAATCTTGAAAATTGCAAAGAAACAATTGAAGGTCTAATTCATAATCGTTACAATGATACTAATGTAACTAAGAATACTGATCGTATAATTGATGCTTTAAATAAAAAATAATTGCAATCGTTTCTTGATTGAATATCGCGAATTAATAATAACTAGATGAGAGGACACTGTTCTCTCTTTTTAGTTGATTTTAACTAGCTTTTTTGTGAAAAATTGTGTAAAATAGAATAGATAAACGAGGGAAACCTCGAAAAATAAAAGGAGAATCCATCTAATGGTAAAATTGGTTTTTGCTCGCCACGGTGAGTCTGAATGGAACAAAGCTAACCTTTTCACTGGTTGGGCTGATGTTGATTTGTCTGAAAAAGGAACACAACAAGCGATTGACGCTGGTAAATTGATCAAAGAAGCTGGTATCGAATTTGACCAAGCTTACACTTCAGTATTGAAACGTGCAATCAAAACAACAAACTTGGCTCTTGAAGCTTCTGACCAATTGTGGGTTCCAGTTGAAAAATCATGGCGCTTGAACGAACGTCACTACGGTGGTTTGACTGGTAAAAACAAGGCTGAAGCTGCGGAACAATTTGGTGATGAGCAAGTTCACATCTGGCGTCGTTCATACGATGTATTGCCTCCAAACATGGATCGTGATGATGAGCATTCAGCACACACTGACCGTCGTTACGCTTCACTTGACGACTCAGTTATCCCAGATGCTGAAAACTTGAAAGTGACTTTGGAACGTGCCCTTCCATTCTGGGAAGACAAAATTGCTCCAGCACTTAAAGATGGTAAAAACGTATTCGTAGGAGCTCACGGCAACTCAATCCGTGCCCTTGTAAAACACATCAAACGCTTGTCAGATGACGAAATCATGGATGTGGAAATCCCTAACTTCCCACCATTGGTATTCGAATTCGACGAAAAATTGAATGTAGTTTCTGAATACTACCTTGGAAAATAATCTATAAACAGAAAGCCTAGGGTTCCTAGGCTTTTTTGTATCTAAGTTTAAAAAAAGGCAATTTAGCTAATTGAAAAAGTATAAAATGAGAGGATATAGCTTATGAAATAGTAAGTTGTATGAATTAATCTTCTTTTGATTCGTAGCTCCAGTGTTCGTAGTTATAGGTTGATAAGATTATATCCGTGATTTCTTCCGGTTCTTCTTGAGCTCCCCCAGCAATCCAAAGAGAAATAATTCCTTCAATACTTGATAAGAAGATTTCCAAAGCGTATTTGTGAGGAATTTGGAAGTTTTCAGATAAGAAATGACGAGTCTTTTCTTTTTGATTTTCAGTTAGAATAATGCTACTTAGAAATTCACGAATTGCACCACGAAAGTCTATGTAATGACTTTGGGACAAGGCGTTAATAAGGCGTTCGTTCGAACGTAATATATAGAAGTTGGCTAACATAAACTTTCTAGGCGATTCTCTTTCTTTTTCTAAAAAAATGTAGAGCTGGGAAATAATTTCACTTTTAAAACTGTCAATCATTTGATATTTGTCTTCATAGTGTAGATAGAAAGTTCCCCTATTAATCCCTGCGCGTTTACAGAGTTTACTAATTGATATATTTTCAAATTTCTCCTCTGATAGCAACTGAATCAAAGCTTCCTTGATGTCTTCCTTAGTAGTAGTTTTTCGTTTCTGAACCATTTCTCTTCCTTTTTCTTAAATCAACACTTTGTTGATTTTTGATTATTGCTTTTTGACTTAGCCCATTATATAATATTTGTGATTTAGAATCAACACCTTGTTGATTTAAGGAAACGAGCTTTGAAAAGGAGATAAACGATATGGCTTATATTGAAATGAAACACAGCTACAAGCGTTATCAGGTTGGGGATACGGAGATTGTGGCTAATCATGATGTGAATTTTGAAATTGAAAAGGGGGAGCTGGTTATTATCCTTGGTGCTTCAGGTGCTGGAAAATCAACCGTTCTCAATCTCCTAGGAGGTATGGATACCAATGATGAGGGGGAGATTTGGATCGATGGTGCCAATATTGCCAACTATAGTTCGCACCAGAGAACAAACTATCGTCGTGAAGATGTAGGTTTTGTTTTTCAGTTTTATAATCTAGTTTCCAATCTGACAGCCAAGGAAAATGTGGAACTGGCTTCAGAAATCGTGACAGATGCCTTAGAACCTGAGCAGGTCTTGACAGATGTAGGTTTGGCTCATCGCCTCAATAATTTTCCAGCCCAGCTTTCTGGAGGGGAGCAACAGCGAGTCTCCATTGCACGCGCTGTAGCCAAAAATCCTAAAATTCTCCTCTGTGATGAACCGACTGGTGCCTTGGATTACCAGACGGGGAAGCAAGTCTTGAAGATTCTCCAAGACATGTCTCGTCGAAAAGGAGCGACGGTGATTATCGTGACCCACAATGGTGCGCTAGCTCCTATTGCAGATCGCGTGATTCATATGCGCGATGCTACAGTTAAGAGCATGACGATCAATGAGCATCCGCAGGATATCGATACATTGGAGTATTAGCATGAAAAAAACATATCGAAAAGACCTATTTCAGTCAGTGACGACTTCAAAGGGACGCTTTGTTTCTATCTTGACCTTGATGATGCTGGGTTCTTTAGCCCTAGTAGGTCTTAAAGTAGCCAGTCCAAACATGGAACGCACGGCAGGGGATTATCTCCGTAAAGCCAATACCCTGGATCTGGCCGTAATAGCTGATTATGGCTTGGACAAAGAAGACCAAGACGAACTAAAGACCCTTCAAGGAGCAAGTGTTGAGTTTGGCTATATGGTAGACCTAACCGTTGAAAATGGTGAGGAAGCAGTTCGACTTTATTCCAAACCAGAGAGCATTTCAACCTTCCAAGTGACAGAAGGGCGACTGCCAGAGACAAATGAGGAAATTGCCCTAGCCGACTTCTGGAAAGACCGCTATCAGATTGGGCAGACCATTACCTTTACTAAGAAAGAAGAAAAGTCCATCGTAAAATCCCAAACTTTTACAATTACTGGATTTGTTGAGTCGGGTGAGATTCTTTCTAAAGAAGATTTAGGAAGTGCTAGTAGTGGAAATGGCAACCTGACTGGCTATGGAGTAATTTTACCCAGTCAGTTTGACTCAGATGTTTATAGTATTGCGCGTGTGCGCTATGACGATTTAAAAAATCTGGATACTTTTTCATCAGACTATAAGACCAAACGAGCCCAACATCAGGAAGAGTTGCAAGACTTACTTGCTGATAATGGTCAAAAAAGATTGGCAAGTATCAAATCAAATGGGCAAAAGAGCTTGGAAGAGGGCAAAGAACAGCTCCAAACTGCTGAAAGCAACCTTGAAAATGGCAAGAGTCAGTTAGAGCAGGCCGAAAGTCGCTTGAAAACGCAAGAAGAACAAGCGACCGCTTTACCAGAACCGCAAAAGAGTCAAATCGAGGGACAGCTGACAAAAGCTAAGGAAGAACTGGCGACAAAAAAAGAAAAACTGGCTCAGACAGAGAGTGATCTAACTAAGGAAAAAGAGAAGCTTGAACAGCGTCAGAAAGAGCTTGATGAACTGGCAGAGCCGAAATACCACGTATACAATCGCCAAACCATGCCAGGTGGTCAAGGCTACCTCATGTACAGCAATGCATCATCAAGCATTCGTTCAGTCGGAAATATCTTCCCAGTGGTGCTATATATGGTCGCTGCAATGGTGACCTTTACAACGATGACTCGCTTTGTAGATGAAGAACGCACCAATGCAGGTATTTTCAAGGCCTTGGGTTACCGCAACCGAGATATTGTTGCCAAGTTTGTCCTCTATGGTTTTCTTGCAGGAACTGTGGGAACCATTATAGGAACACTTCTTGGACATTATCTTCTTGCAGGGGTGATTTCAGATGTTATAACAGCTGGGATGGTTGTTGGAAAAAGTCACGAGTATTTCTATTGGTCTTATAGTATCCTTGCCCTAGCCTTGAGTTGGGTATCTAGTGTTTTGCCGGCTTATCTGGTGGCGCGAAGGGAGTTGCACGATGAAGCAGCCCAACTCTTACTTCCCAAACCTCCCGTTAAGGGATCAAAGATTTTGCTGGAACGACTGAGCTTTATTTGGAGTCGTTTGAGTTTTACTCATAAGGTTACGGCAAGAAATATCTTTCGTTATAAGCAACGGATGCTGATGACCATTTTTGGAGTTGTAGGTTCAGTTGCTCTCTTATTTGCTGGTCTTGGTATTCAGTCATCTGTGGGAGGAGTTTCCGAACGCCAATTTGAACAAATCCAGCAATACCAGATGATTGTAGCAGAAAAGAGCAGTGCAACGGAGCAAGAAAAAGCAGATCTGGAAAGTGCCTTGCAAGCTGAATCGATCCACGCTTATCAAAAGATTTACTCTAAATCCATTGAAAAAGATTTCAAAGGAAAAGCAGGACTTCAAACCATCACCATGATGGTTACTAGTGGAGAAGACTTCAATCCCTTTATCACATTAGAGGAAAATGGGCGAGAGTTGCAGGTCACTAATGGAGCGGTCGTGAGTCAAAAATTAGCCCAATTAGCAAGTGTTACGGTTGGAGACAAGCTGGAGCTTGACGGGAAGGAAATCAAGGTTGCGGCTATTTCTGAAAACTATGTTGGACACTTTGTTTATCTAAACCGTGCGACTTACGAACAAGTCTATGGAACCAGTCCGCAAGACAATACCTACCTAGTAAAATTAAAAGACCCAACACCTTCCAATACGGAGAAAGAAGCGGCTACTTTCATGGGAAAAGCTGCTGTTTCTGGGGTCGTCCAAAATGCAACGGCTATCCATCTCTTTGAATCTGTAGCCAATTCTCTCAATAAAACCATGGCAATCCTTGTCCTTGTTTCCGTCTTACTAGCCATTGTCATTCTTTACAATCTCACCAATATCAATGTGGAAGAACGTATCCGCGAACTTTCCACTATCAAGGTTCTCGGTTTCCACAATAAAGAAGTGACCCTCTATATCTACCGCGAGACCATAGTGCTATCCCTTGTGGGGATTGTTCTCGGTTTGGTAGCAGGCTACTATTTACATCAATTTTTGATACAAATGATTTCACCTGCCACCATACTCTTTTATCCTCAGGTCAGCTGGGAAGTCTATGCGCTTCCAATCGTCGCAGTGACGGTGATTTTGACTTTACTAGGTCTCTTTGTCAATCACCACTTGAGAAAGGTGGATATGCTTGAAGCCCTGAAATCAGTAGAGTAATTCAAGGTTTTAAACAGTAAATCAGTTGACAAAGTCTCTGCTTCTTGGTAGAATAAGAATTGTCGTAAAGACAAATAACTTCTTCTTGGTTACAGGCATGCCAACCTGTCACTCGGATGAAGCCAAATAAAAAGGAGAAACATCATGGCAATCTCAAAAGAGAAAAAAAATGAAATCATCGCACAATATGCACGTCACGAAGGTGATACAGGTTCAGTAGAGGTTCAAGTTGCTGTCCTTACTTGGGAAATCAACCACCTTAACGAACACATCAAACAACACAAAAAAGACCACGCTACTTACCGTGGATTGATGAAGAAAATCGGTCGCCGTCGTAACTTGCTTGCATACTTGCGTAAAAACGACGTTAACCGTTACCGTGAGTTAATCAACTCTCTTGGACTTCGTCGCTAATCTTGCGTCTAAAACGTTTCTATACTTCGTTGGCTTCAGCTCGATGTACCATTAGTACAATCTTCGCCTCGTCGCCTAGTCTATAAACGTTTTATCCAGCAAGA
>NZ_AJRE01000085.1:0-5887 GCF_000296955.1 Streptococcus sp. GMD4S | reverse complement strand
AAATCAAAATCTTAATATATTTTTTAAAAAATCTGATTGTTTTGCAGAAATTTCTGAAAAATATGATATAATTGTATCCAATCCACCCTATATCTCTCGTGAAGATGAGTCAGAGGTTGGTTTGAATGTTTTGCATTCAGAACCTCATCTAGCTCTCTTTGCAGATGAGGATGGCCTAGCTATTTATCGCAGAATTGCGGAAGATGCAAAAGACTATCTCACAGATGGTGGTAAGATTTACCTTGAAATTGGATACAAGCAAGGTCAAAGTGTTCCTGCGCTTTTTAGGAAATATCTTCCTGAAAAACGAGTACGAACACTCAAAGACCAATTTGGTCAAGATAGGATGGTTGTAGTTGATGATGGACAGGATTAGACAAGAGTTGGAAAAGGGCGGAGCTGTTGTTTTGCCTACAGAGACAGTTTATGGTCTCTTTGCTAAGGCCTTAGACGAAAAAGCTGTCGACCATGTTTACAAACTCAAACGTCGTCCTAGAGATAAGGCACTCAATCTTAATGTCGCTTTTCTAGAGGACATCTTGCACTTTTCAAAGAATCAGCCAACTTATCTACAAAAGCTTGTAGAGGCCTTTTTACCGGGTCCCTTGACCATTATCCTCGAAGCCAATGACCGAGTTCCCTATTGGGTCAACTCTGGTCTTGCAACTGTCGGATTTCGGATGCCGAGTCACCCCATTACACTTGATTTGATTCGAGAGACAGGTCCTTTGATTGGGCCGTCTGCCAATATCTCGGGTCAGGCGAGTGGCGTGACCTTTGCTCAAATTCTAGAGGATTTTGACCAAGAGGTTTTGGGACTGGAGGACGACGCTTTTCTAACTGGACAGGATTCGACGATTTTGGATTTGTCTGGAGACAAGGTGAAAATCTTACGCCAGGGGGCGATTAAGCGAGAAGATATTCTTGCACAGTTGCCAGAGATTTCTTTTGAGGAGGAATGAGATGCTAAGAAATTTGCAAGAAACAGATGTGAATGCTATATGTGAGATTAACCAAGAGGCTTTGGGTTATTCTTTTAGTCCAGAGGACACAGCTAGTCAACTAGCTAAATTATCTCAGGATTCTCATCATTTCCTACTTGGCTATGAGGATGCAGCCAGTCATGTCCTACTTGGCTATGTCCATGCTGAAGTTTATGAATCCCTTTATTCCAAAGTAGGATTTAATATCTTAGGCTTAGCGGTTTCGCCTCAAGCACAAGGGCAAGGTATCGGTAAAAGCTTACTGCAAGGGTTGGATCAAGAAGCAAAAAGACGGGGGTATGGGTTTATCCGCTTAAACTCTGCTGATCATCGTCTGGGAGCTCATGCATTTTATGAAAAAGTTGGTTATACTTGTGATAAAATGCAGAAACGGTTTATTCGCATCTTTTAGTTTATTTTCTTATTGGAAAAACAAACTAAAGGACCAGTCACACTATAAAGGAGAAGACCTATGATTTTTGACAAAGACGATTTTAAAGCATACGATGCTGATCTCTGGAATGCTATTGCCAAAGAAGAAGAACGCCAACAAAACAATATCGAGTTGATTGCTTCGGAAAACGTGGTTTCCAAGGCTGTTATGGCAGCTCAAGGGTCTATCTTGACAAACAAATATGCCGAGGGTTACCCAGGACGCCGTTATTATGGTGGAACTGATGTAGTAGACGTGGTAGAAACTTTAGCTATTGAACGTGCAAAAGAAATTTTCGGTGCTAAATTCGCCAATGTCCAACCTCACTCAGGAAGCCAAGCCAACTGTGCAGCATATATGGCTTTGATTGAGCCAGGTGATACCGTTATGGGGATGGATTTGGCAGCAGGTGGTCACTTGACCCACGGAGCTCCAGTTAGCTTCTCTGGTCAAACCTACAACTTTGTTTCTTACAGTGTGAATCCTGAAACGGAACTTTTGGACTTTGATGCTATCTTGAAACAAGCCCAAGAAGTAAAACCAAAATTAATTGTAGCGGGTGCTTCAGCCTATTCTCAAATTATTGACTTCTCAAAATTCCGTGAAATCGCAGATGCTGTTGGTGCTAAGCTCATGGTCGATATGGCCCATATCGCTGGTTTGGTTGCAGCTGGACTTCATCCAAGCCCAGTGCCATACGCTCATATCACTACAACAACGACCCACAAAACCCTTCGTGGACCTCGTGGTGGCTTGATTTTGACTAATGACGAAGAACTTGCTAAGAAAATCAACTCAGCTATTTTCCCTGGTATTCAAGGTGGTCCTTTGGAGCATGTTGTCGCTGCTAAGGCGGTTTCATTCAAAGAAGTTTTGGATCCAGCCTTCAAGGAATATGCTGCCAATGTCATCAAAAACAGCAAGGCTATGGTTGAAGTCTTCTTGCAAGACCCTGATTTCCGTATCATTTCTGGCGGTACTGAAAATCACCTCTTCCTTGTTGATGTGACTAAGGTTGTAGAAAACGGAAAAGTTGCTCAAAACTTGCTGGATGAAGTCAATATTACCCTAAATAAAAACTCAATTCCATACGAAACCTTGTCACCATTCAAGACAAGTGGAATTCGTATCGGATCTGCAGCCATCACTGCACGTGGATTTGGTGAGGAAGAAAGCCGTAAAGTGGCTGAACTCATCATTAAAACTCTTAAGAATGCAGAAAATGAAGCTGTCTTAGAAGAAGTGAGAAGTGAAGTCAAAGCGTTGACAGATGCCTTCCCACTATACGAGGACTAATACTTTTATGGACATTTATATTAAGAAAGCTATTATCCATCAGTTCAGCCCAGACGATACTGAGTTGTTCTTAGCGGATAAGTTTCTCAATATCACTCCAAAAATCGAAGAATACCTGCGCAAAAAAATTGAACGTGTGTATTCAGATGAAGCTAAGACTGGGATTTTCGAGGAAGAAAATCCCTTCTTCAATCACATCACAGACGATTTGTTGGAGACATCAGTAACACTGGCTAATCTCTGGAAAGAGGAGTTCAGCATTTCTGAAAATCTCAAGACCAATGACTTGGTTTTTGTTCAGTTTTATAAAGAAGGCGTAGAGCATTTCGCTTTCTTGCGAATTGCTCTACGTGAGACCTTGACTCACCTTGGAGGAGAAGTTGATAATCCAATCAAGATGACTCAGAATAACCTGCCTGGATTTGGAACGGGGGCTGATGAGGCTTTGGTCATCAATCTTCAAAGTCGCAAGTACCATTTGATCGAAAAACGAATCAAGTACAACGGGGCTTTCTTGAACTATTTTTCAGACAATCTCTTAAACGTTGCCCCTAAGATTTCGCCAAAAAAATCCATCAAGGAACTGGAAAAAACAGCTCAGAGAATTGCAGAGTCCTTTAACACAGATGATTTTCAATTCCAATCCAAGGTCAAATCAGCGATTTTCAACAATCTTGAAGAAAGCAACGAACTGTCACCTGAGAAATTGGCTAATGACCTTTTTGATAACAACCTGACAGCTCGTCTAAGTTTTATCGACCAAGTCAAGGAAGCTGTACCAGAACCGGTTCAGTTCGATGAAATTGATGCCAGTCGCCAACTCAAGAAATTTGAAAACCAAAAACTTTCCTTGTCAAATGGAATCGAACTTATCGTTCCAAATAATGTATACCAAGACGCGGAGTCTGTTGAATTTATCCAAAACGACAATGGAACCTATTCTATCTTAATCAAAAATATTGAGGATATTCAAAGTAAATAATGTTTAAATTTATAAGAAGAATGCTAGTGCTAGCAGTCCTCCTTTTTGCTGGATACAAAGCCTACCACATTCGTCAGGATGTAAAGCAAGTCATGACCTACCAACCTATGGTTCGGGAAATTCTCAGTGAAAGAGATACTCCAGCCAATGAAGAGTTGGTGCTCGCCATGATTTATACCGAAACCAAAGGAAAAGAAGGCGATGTTATGCAGTCTAGTGAGTCTGCAAGTGGCTCCACCAACACCATCAATGATAATGCCTCTAGCATTCGGCAAGGCATTCAAACTCTTACAGATAACCTTTATCTTGCTCAAAACAAAGGAGTGGATGTCTGGACGGCCGTTCAAGCCTATAATTTTGGACCTGCCTATATAGACTTTATCGCTCAGAATGGTAAGGAAAATACACTAGCATTAGCCAAGCGTTATTCCCGAGAAACGGTCGCTCCTATCCTTGGAAATACCACTGGGAAGACCTATACCTACATCAACCCAATTTCTATCTTTCATGGTGCAGAACTCTATGAAAATGGTGGAAATTATTACTATTCGCGACAGGTACGCTTTAACCTGTACATCATGAAATTCTTTAATTTCTTCTAAGCATCTGGTTTTTCCAGGTGTTTTTCGCTATAAGCTTTCTTTAAGATTGTTTTATTACCCTAGAAAGGTAAAGGAGGGAATATCCCATGAGAAAGAAACTCTTTCTAACAAGCGCTGCAGTTTTGTGGGCAGCAACAGCTATGACGAGTGTCCACGCAGCAACAGATGTTCAAAAAGTAATCGATGAAACCTATGTACAACCTGAATATGTGCTTGGTTCTTCACTAACTGAAGACCAGAAAAATAGAACTCTTAGCAAACTTGGCTATGACGCATCAAAAGACACCAAAGATATCAAAACAATGACACCTGATATCTATTCGAAAATTATGAATGTGGCTAATGATGCTAGTCTACAACTCTATTCATCGGCTAAGATTCAAAAGCTAGGTGACAAATCACCTCTAGAGGTCAAGATTGAAACGCCTGAAAATATCACAAAGGTGACGCAGGATATGTACCGTAATGCAGCAGTGACCCTGGGAGTTGAGCATGCCAAAATCACAGTTGCAGCTCCCATACCAGTTACAGGTGAGAGCGCCCTAGCTGGGATTTACTACTCATTAGAGGCCAATGGTGCTAAAGTACCGCAAGCCAATAAAGACCTAGCCCAAGAAGAACTAAAAGCCTTGTCCGATATCAATGCTGAAAACAAGGACAAGTCAGGCTACGATGCCAATAAGCTCAATGCGGCTATGACAGATATCAAAGCAGGAATCGCAAAGGCAAAAGAAGCCAAAGGAAATCTGACAGAAGAAGATGTCCGAAAAATCGTTGAAGACACTCTAAAAAACTACAAACTCGATCAGGTTATAACAGGAAACCAGGTCAATATCATCATCAATTTTGCGCTCAACCTCTCAAAGAGTGACATCTTGAAAAATGCTGATTTTACTAAAACCCTAAATGATCTCAAACAAAGCATCGTTTCCCAAGCTGGTGATAGTTTTAAAAATATCAACCTCAACTTTGATGCCAATAAAGCGCTAGAAGAGGGGGGCAACTTCTTTAGCTCTCTTTGGCAAGCCATTGTCAACTTCTTCAAGAGTTTTGGTGCTTAGGTCATTTCATGATATAATAGATGGTAACAGAAATGTTGCCGTCTTTTTTTGTCGGCCGATAGAAAGTGAAAAATATGTTAAAGAAAAATGATATTGTAGAAGTTGAAATTGTTGATTTGACTCATGAAGGTGCAGGGGTTGCTAAGATAGAAGGTTTGGTTTTCTTTGTAGAAAATGCTCTACCAACTGAGAAAATCCTCATGCGTGTCCTCAAAATCAATAAAAAGATTGGCTTTGGGAAAGTGGAAGAATACCTTATCCAGTCACCACACCGTAATCAAGATCTAGATCTGGCTTACCTGCGTTCAGGAATTGCGGATCTAGGTCACCTTGCCTATCCAGAGCAGCTCAAGTTTAAAACCAAGCAAGTCAAAGACAGTCTCTACAAGATTGCTGGTATTACAGAAGTAGAGGTCGCTGAAACGCTCGGCATGGAACATCCAGTCAAGTATCGAAATAAGGCACAGGTGCCCGTTCGTCGAGTGAATGGTATCTTGGAAACTGGCTTTTTCCGTAAGAATTCGCACGAC
>NZ_AJRE01000084.1:0-5992 GCF_000296955.1 Streptococcus sp. GMD4S | reverse complement strand
AAAATGAACTAGCTGCCAATGTTGAAACCAAACCGGAACTCATCACAAGAGCAGAAAAGATTCCATTTGAAGTTATCAAGAAGGAAAATCCGAACCTCCCAGCTAAGCAAGAAAAGATTGTCACACCAGGTGTAGATGGCGAACGCACTCATTACATCTCTGTCCTTACTGAAAATGGTAAACAAACAGAAACCGTTCTAGATAGCCAAGTAACCAAAGAACCTGTGACCCAAGTGGTTGAAATCGGTGCCCCTATTACCCACAAAGGGGATGAAAGTGGCCTTGCTCCAGCTGCCGAAGCGAAACCAAGACTGGATATCCAAGAAGAAGAGATTCCGTTCACTACTGTGACACGTGAAAATCCACTCTTACTCAAAGGGAAGACTCAAGTCGTTACTAAAGGCGCTAACGGTCGTCGCAGTCATTACTACTCTGTGAGCACTAGTGCTGACGGTAAGGAAGTGAAAACTCTTGTAGATAGCCTTGTGACCCAAGAAGCAGTGACCCAAGTTATTGAAGTCGGAACTCTTGTAACCCATGTAGGGGACGAACACGGTCTTGCTCCAACCGCAGAAACAAAACCAAGACTGGATATCCAAGAGGAAGAAATTCCATTCACTACTGTGACACGTGAAAATCCTCAATTGCCAAAAGGACAAACGCAAGTTGTTACTAAAGGAGCTAACGGCCACCGTACTGCCTTCTACTCTGTGAGCACTAGTGCTGATGGAAAAGAAGAAAGAACGCTTGTCAATAGCGTGGTAACACAGGAAGCAGTCACTCAAGTTGTTGAAGTCGGCACTGCCGCTGAGAAAGCTGAGCAAACTGCACCAACTACTGCCAAAGCAGATGAAAAACAACTCCCTGCAACAGGAAGTCAAAACTCTGCAGGTTTGGTCGCAGCAGGACTCATGGCGACTCTAGCAGCCTACGGACTGACTAAGAGAAAAGAAGACTAAGATTCTTCTAAGAGAATACAAAAAAGCGAGATTGAATCTCGCTTTTTGTTATGATTAGTCACCAAGTCCGATACGTTCAAAGATATCCTCTACTCGTTTAGTGTAGTATGCAGGGTTGAAGATTTCGTCGATTTCTTCTTGAGTCAGACGTGAGGTTACTTCTGGATCGGCTTCCAAAAGTGGTTTAAAGTCTACTTGGTTGTCCCAAGAGTAAGCTGTTTTTGGTTGCACCAAGTCATAGGCTTGTTCACGCGTCATGCCTTTTTCAATCAAGGTCAACATCGCACGTTGGCTAAAGATAAGACCGAAAGTTGAGTTCATGTTGCGGATCATGTTTTCTGGGAAGACCGTCAAATTCTTGACGATATTTCCGAAACGGTTGAGCATGTAGTCGATCAAAATAGTCGTATCTGGTGTGATGATGCGCTCAGCTGATGAGTGAGAGATGTCACGTTCGTGCCAAAGGGCTACGTTTTCATAGGCCGTCACCATGTGACCACGGATAACACGCGCAAGACCTGTCATGTTTTCAGAACCGATAGGGTTGCGTTTGTGAGGCATGGCTGAAGACCCTTTTTGACCTTTGGCAAAGAACTCTTCTACTTCGCGTTGCTCAGATTTTTGAAGACCACGAATTTCAGTCGCCATACGCTCGATAGAAGTTGCGATGCTGGCAAGAACTGCGAAGTACTCAGCGTGAAGGTCACGAGGAAGCACCTGTGTAGAGATTTCTTGAGCACGGATACCGAGTTTGTCGCAGACGTATTTTTCAACGAATGGTGGGATGTTGGCAAAGTTACCAACCGCACCAGAAATCTTACCAGCTTCCACACCAGCAGCCGCATGTTCGAAACGCTCGATGTTGCGCTTCATTTCGCTGTACCATGTTGCCAATTTAAGACCAAAAGTCGTCGGTTCCGCATGCACACCGTGGGTACGCCCCATCATGATGGTGAACTTGTGCTCCTTGGCCTTGTCAGCGATGATGTTGGTGAAGTTTTCAAGGTCACGACGGATAATGTCGTTGGCCTGCTTGTAGAGGTAACCGTAGGCAGTATCCACCACGTCGGTAGAAGTCAAACCATAGTGAACCCACTTGCGCTCTTCACCAAGAGTCTCAGAAACCGCACGCGTGAAAGCCACCACATCGTGACGAGTCTCTTGCTCAATCTCCAAAATACGGTCGATGTCAAAGTCAGCCTTTTCACGAATCAAAGCCACATCTTCCTTAGGGATTTCTCCCAACTCAGCCCATGCCTCGTCAGCCAAGATTTCCACCTCAAGCCAAGCACGGTATTTATTTTCTTCACTCCAAATATTCGCCATCTCAGGGCGAGAGTAACGGTTGATCATTTTTGTTTAAATCCTTTCTTTTTGATGTTTCACTTAGGTGGGGCGGACGCCAGCAAACCTTCGGTTTCATGGCTAATTGTTGAGCCTAAGGTCTCAACAATTCCGTCGCTTACGCTCTCCCCACGGCGTGAAACATCTGGTGAGTGACCTACGGTCACTACTGCTTTGTTCTAATTTTCTAAATCTCTATTCAAATCATTTATCAATGCTTTAAGTGTTAATAGAGCACCTAGCACAAACTCACTATTCACTTCCTGAACTTTTATTTTCAAATCTATTAAAATCCTTGCTGCCTCAGAAAGAAGTTCTTTTTTTGCCTCATTTCTACTAACTTTATTTTTAGAAGAAAGTATCAAACCAACTATTCCTCCGACTGCAGCTAATGCAGCTGGAATAACCAATATCGTTCCCAGACCTGCTAACATTCCTCCGCCAAATACAGCTCCTATACCCGCTAAACCACTAGTAACTACTGCTGCCCCAGCTGTTCCTTCAGCAGCCATTAAAGTAATAAGACCAAACCCACTAACAACACCTAAACCTCCTCCAGCAGTGGCACCTAAAGCACCACCAATTTTATCAGCATTAGATTTACTATATTTAATTCCATTCTCAATGAGTTCACGAATTTTTTCATCTTCAATTTCAGTTATCTTAGTCAATTTGCCTTGAGCAATTTTTTCTGAAATGGTAATAATTTCTCCCGCAGCAAGAAGAGTTTCTTTAGAATTAAAAATTTCTTTTGACATTGTGTATCCTTTATATTGTATAAACTAATCTTCCAAGGCACGTCTAAGTTCTTCTTCCGAATAACCAAATGTGTAATCTTCATCCATTCCGTTAGATAACCAAATATCCGCAGCATCATATACATCTAATGATTCATCAAATTCTTCTGTCATTTCAAAAATCAATCCCTTTCCCAAACTCAACCACACTATCCGGTACATCACTAAACAAGGTCACGTGTCCCATCTTGCGGTTGTGCTTTGCTTCTATTTTACCATACATGTGGAGGTGGGCGCTTGGATTTTCTGTGACATATGTTTCTGCAGCCTCGACGTGCTGGCCGAGGACATTGAGCATGACGGCTGGGGCATGCAGGTGGATAGCTGGCAATGGTGCTCCCAGAACACCGAGAATATGGGTATCAAACTGCGAGAAGTCACAGGCTTCAATCGAGTAGTGGCCTGAATTATGTGGACGTGGGGCAATCTCGTTGACGATGATATTATCAGCCGTCGCAAACATTTCCACGCATAGCGTTCCAGAAAGGTTCAGTTGTTCTGCGATTCGCACGGCCATAGCTTTGGCTTTCTCAGCTAAACTTTCCGAAATGCGAGCTGGCACAATGGTTTTTGAAAGAATGTTGTTGCGATGAATATTTTCCTGAACTGGGAAAGCCGTCACATCCTTACCATTTCCTGATACGATGACAGAAATTTCAAGGTCGAAGTTAACAAATTCTTCCAAGACACAGTCTGCTGAGTCAGCGAGTGCATAGGCTTCTTCCAATTCTGCTTCTGAGCGAATGACCTTTTGCCCATGCCCATCGTAGCCACCGGTCGCAGTCTTAAGGACATAGTTTTTCGACAGGTCGATATCTGCCAAGTCTTGACTTGAAGTCACAACCTTGTAGGGTGCCACAGTGACTTGGGCCTTGTTTGCGAGAAAGTCCTTTTCAAAGATGCGATTTTGAGAAATGCGGAGCAAGTCAGTTCCTTGTGGGAGTTGTCCATCCTTGATAACGGCATCCAAACCATCGGCGTCGACATTTTCAAATTCATAAGTGAGAACATCACATCGATCCGCCAACTGACGAAGGGCGTCCACATCATTATAAGGAGCTACGATGATTTCCGCCACACGGGAGGCTGGACAATCCGCCGCAGGATCCAGCGCGATAACCTTGTACCCCATGTAGATAGCAGAAATGGCCATCATCTGACCCAGCTGACCACCACCGATAATTCCGATTGTTTTAGATGAGCTCATTTGTAGACTCCTCTGCTATTTTTCCTTGCTCTTCTGCGAAATCAGCCAAAGCTGTCGCAATAACCAGGTCCTCTACTGAAAGGAGACGGAGGGCAAAGAGGGCCGCATTTGTCGCTCCAGCTTCACCGATAGCCATAGTCGCAACAGGCACACCACCCGGCATCTGTACGATAGAGTAGAGCGAGTCTACACCACTAAGAGCACGAGATTTGACAGGTACACCGATGACAGGAAGGGTTGTTTTAGCTGCAACCATACCTGGCAAATGGGCTGCCCCACCTGCACCTGCGATAATGACCTTGATACCACGGCTACGAGCTTCCTCCGCATGTCTGAACATGAGATCTGGTGTCCGGTGGGCAGAGACAACCTTCTTTTCGTAGGCTACACCGAAGCGGTCTAGGACTTCGGCGGTTTTTTGCATGGTTGCCCAGTCGGATTTTGAGCCCATAATAATGGAAATTACTGGTTTCATTTCTTCTCCTTTTTCTTCCTTTCAACAATCACCTTAGGTTGTGAGGGACGGCAGCAGCCACCAAAGGTGTCTCATGCCTAAATCGGAAGCCCAAGGTCTTCCGATTTCCCTGAAGGCTTGGCTAACAAAGCCAAGCCTTCTTTCACAACGGCGGTGATTGCTCTATATTAGCTCGCTAATGCTCGCAAACCATACGACCATTAACGTATTTTGTGAATTTTTATTTTTCTTTTTAATAATCGTCTAATGTAGTGCGGACGTAAGCGAACGCTTGTGGCGTTCCATTACTAAAACTGGAGCCTAGGTCTCCAGTTTTCCGCTCCTAGTAGCAAAGCTACTAGGAGTTCCACTACTGCGACGATTATTCTATAGTGGCTCGCTTTCGCTCGCCATGGCAAATATGTCTGTTAATCTTTTATGGCCTTGCTTCCGATATCTGTTCGGTAAAAGAGGCCTTCTGTTTTTTGTTGGGAGAGTTCTTGGTAGATGGTTTCTTGGGCTTCTTTGACGGTATCTGCTGTGGTGACGAGCATATAGACACGTCCACCATTTGATAGCAGCGCTCTGCTATTTTCCGCAAACTTAGCTCCAGCATAGTAGGTGATAATGTCGCCTTCGGTCTTGGATGGAAGCTTAACACCTTTTTCATAGTCTAGCGGGTAGCCCTGGGATGCGACAACCACACCCAGAGTCACACCCTTGTCCGTCCACGTGATGTTTGGCTCCTTGCCATCGAGAATATCCGTGATATTTTGCGCAAAGTCAGATGTCAAACGAGGCAAGATAATCTGAGTTTCGGGATCTCCAAATCGAGCGTTAAACTCTATAACCTTCGGACCGTCAGCAGTCAAAATAAGCCCTGCGTAAAGGACACCAAGATACGGACGACCTTCTTTTATCATTCCTTTAAGAACTGGCTTGACAATAGTCTCAACCGCCGTATCAACCACGCTCTGTGGCAAGTGAGGAACTGGCGCATAAGCTCCCATACCACCCGTGTTAGGGCCCTTGTCGCCGTCATAGGCACGTTTATGGTCCTGAGCCGTTGGCATGATGTAGAACTTGTCCCCATTGACAAAGGCAAAGAGAGAGAACTCTTCTCCGTCAAGGAATTCCTCGATGACCACACGCGCACCTGAGTCACCAAATTTATTGTCCAAAAGCATCTCGTGAGCGGCTTCGACCGCTTGCTCAACTGTTTCAGCAACGA
>NZ_AJRE01000083.1:0-6171 GCF_000296955.1 Streptococcus sp. GMD4S | reverse complement strand
CACGCGCACCCGCATTTTCAAAGACAAGGTCCTTCATGACCTGATCACCCTTTTCAGCAGTAATGTCTACGATTTGACCATCCTTGAAAGTTACTTTAATGCCTTCGATGATATTTCCGTTGTAGCTAAGTGGTTTTGTAGAGGTTACATAGCCCTCTGCACGACGGAAGTCAGGAGCCGTAAAGACTTCTTCTGTCGGCATATTTGGTAAGAATTCTTCGCCCTGTGCATTGATAGCGCCAGCTGATTCCCAAACGTGATTCTTAGGCAAGCCAAGTGTCAAATCTGTCCCTGGCGCTGTGTAGTGAAGGGCTGAGAATTGTTCTTTATTGAGCATTTCTGCCTTGCTCTTAAGGATAGCAGCATGCTCTTCCCAAGCTTTAACAGGATCTTCTTCGTAGACACGGCAAGTTTTGAAGATCTGATCCCAAAGGAGGTCCACTGCTTCTTCATCGCTCGCAGCATTTGGAAAAACCTTCTTAGCCCACTCAAGCCCTGCTGCAGCTGCTACAGTCCAGCTAACCTTGTTGGATTGCGTTGCGATACGCATTGGCTTCATCGCAAGTCCCATAGCTTTGGCAGAAGCTGAAAGCTTGTCAGCATCCACTCCGTTCAAGGCACCTGGGTCAGAAGAACGGACACCGAGACGGCTAGCCTTGTTTTCCAAGAGGTAGTTCATCTCAGCAATCTTGTATTCTGGCACATTGTTCAGACGCTCTATCGGCGCGTGGAGGAATTTCTCACGGTTGATGATATCATCTGTCCACTGAACAATAACCTCATGAGCACCCAAGGCATAAGCTTCTTTCACGATCAAATGCGCCAACTCACGTTGCTCCACATCGATAGAAAGAGCCAAGGTGTGACCAGGTTGCACGTTAATTCCATTCGCAACCAACAATTTCGCATATTTTTCTAGATTTTCTTTAAAATTTGGTAAAACCATTCTATTCTTCCTTTTCTTTTGTTATTTTTCCTTCAAAGCAGAAAATAATCCTGCTAAAGCAATGGCACCAGACAAGAGCGCTGTCGATAGAATAATTGTTTCATCTGCCAGCTCTAGCTGATAGTCAAAAATCTTTTCAGCAGGTTTATCTTCCGCAAAAATTCTTAGTTTCATCAAATGTCCCCCATTACTAGTATATCACATATATTAGCATTTTAAAAAACAAGCTCATTAAAGCTTGTTTTTATTTAACTATCACAAAAGTCGTGTACATATCTTTCCACTTCTTTTTCCATAAATTGAATCTCACAAATACCCCATTTATCATTCTTTACCGTTACATCTGCCATCATCTGTAATTTTAAACTCTGGCGATTGAAAATTCCTTCCCACTGTTTATATTTTGCACTTGGAACTAAATTTCCAAACTTCGAATTTTGACTATCTGTAATGATACAGAGATTCCCAAAGGAGTGCAAAAATTTATCATCAATTTTTTCAACTCTTTCATCACTATTTGGATGTTGTGGAAACCAATGCTCTATAGAACGACGATATGTAAATTTGAAATCTTCAAACTTAACATCGTATGCTTTCTTTAATTCTTCACGATTTTTCCATAAAACATAATCTACAAAGTTAAAAGCATAAACAGGAATTGCACCATATTTCTTAATTCTTCTATCCTCAGTAAACAGTCTTTCTTCTGCATACGTCACTGCCATTTTTTCAAGAAATTCTTTAAAATGAGCACCAAATTCTTGATCATTTAGTTCTTCAATATGTCTGAAGAGAAATTGAAAAATCTCATATAACCAACGACTATCACGATTAGCAGTAAAGGTCACAGCAAACATAGATTGAAGGAGGATAATGTTTTTGTTAATTTCCGAATCTGAAAATGTATTCTTAGTAAAGCGTTCTTCAACTATGTAATGCTCTTTCGCTTTTCCATTAGGTTGATATTCATAATAAGTTCCCTTCTGCAAAAACCATTCATCCTTATTTCTGCTTGAAGAATCCATATTTGAATTTCTAACGATGTAATTATCAAAAATATGTTTTATTTTAAGAAGAAATTCACTGAATTCAATAATCCAAGTCTTATTTTTATTTTTTATATCAAATAGGGCTAAAAGTTTCTTGTCGTCTAACTGAACCTCATTGGTATCCTTACCTTCCCAAATTGCCAATACATGGAGTAGGAAGGTTGGAAAATCGATAACTTGGGTATAATCACCAAAATCTTTTTCTACTTCTATATTTTTTTCATTTATCTTTTTTCCTAATATATCTGATAACTTTCTTCTTTCATTTTGATAAAAATCAATATCATCATAAATATTATGAAATGAGTAATTTGTAAAATGCCATCCAAAAATACGTTCGCGTTCTTGAAAATCATCTGCTCTCTTCCGTCGCATCTTAAATTGACTTGATACCGGCTTATCAAATTCCGCACAGGCATCCCAAATTCTTGCAAATTTTTGTGCCATTTCTTGATCTGCACCAAACTTGGCCATCATTTGCGCCTTAAGGATCTCATGAGCCTCTAGTTGTTCTCCACGAGAGTTGAAACGTTCGAAATAAAGATTTAAGTCTAAATCTTCAGAAAGTATACTCCGAAAAATAATAACTTTATCAAAAAGATAATCAACGAAAGACTGAGGATTAAGGTGACGCTCCTCTAGCACTTTTTTCAATGCGTCTTTAGCATGTCCGTAACCTCTAGTTAATTCATTTTCATCGTCCTCAGAGATTTTTTCCTTAGTAAATAGTTTTTGAATATTCTCATTTGATTTCTTCCTAGCTGGAAAGGTAAGATTGACAGCTTTCAATAGATCAAAACCAAACTCATGCTTCAAAGCTAAGGCAATCAAATTAAGGGCTGTTGTCCGTTGTTGCCCATCTATGATTTTGAAAATGTCATTCTCTTTATTAACGACTAATGTTCCAATATAGTAATTGTCTCTATTTTCTTGAAAAGCATCTGCTACGTCGTTCAATAACTGCTCAATTTCATCATAAGTCCAGGCAAAATTTCTCTGATAAAGAGGAATAGCATAGGTATCTTCATTTAACAGACGATTAACAGATAAGCTTATATGCGTTTCTACCATTTATCTTTTTCCTCTTCTATAATCTTGTCCACAGTATAATTTTCAAATAACTCTCTATCTATCTTTATCATGAAATCATTCGGAGTGACGGCATGAGATAAAAGTTGAAATAGCTTTTGAACCTCTTTTTGTCTAAACCTTCCACCAGCAGCATAGTTCCCAACCGTCGCATCATATATGGCTTTAGATTTAACTCGAGGGTAGTAAGACCAAATAAACAAGGTCTCTACTATCTCCTTTGATAGCTCCTCTTTTCCAAATCTATCTGCGAAAAGCGAGCAAATATTTAGGAATATATTGTGACACTTGAGATAGCGACCCTTTGAGCTATTGTAAATGTTTAACATACCTTCTGGGTAAGCTAAATTTTGTTCTTCTTCCTCTAACTCATTAGAGACTCCAAACTTTTTATTTAAAAAATTTTTATGAACTTTAATAGTTTCATGAGAAGATTCAATATACTCAAAAAATTTACTTCCATCAATTATTGGCATAGTAATTGACATAGGGAGTTTTTCAATATGACGATACAATTCTAGGTATGGAAAGTTCTGATTCAAATCAACGCCTTTAAAGTCGTCAATAAAATCCTCTGTAAAACGGAGATAAGAGCCATAACGCTTGTTTGTTAATCCTGTCTCTCCTCGCGACCAACGTCTCATACGAAAAAGATGTTTATCAAACAACTCTTTGAGACTTAACTCTTTATCCTCTACAAATTGCTCCCACTTTTCAACAATTCTTTCATCTTCGGAATCTTGCTTGCGAAGATGATAGGCCTTGAGCAAATCATGAGGTTCTAAAGATTTTCCACGATTATTCTGAGAATCAAATAGCTGAAAGGCCTCTGATAATCGTTCTTGGGGCATAGTAATCACAGAGACAGCACAATTCTCTAATAAAAAGTTGCAAATGTCTTTTGCCTCATTTTCGCCAACTAATTGAGTTAAATTTTTCCACTCATTATAATTTTCACTCGCATGATAGCAAGATAGCTCTCCAAATTCTTCAGCACTCAACAGTTGATTAGCACCCTTATAATTCTCTAAGTCATCTAACGAATGAAGAAACAAAGAAATTGAAATTAGCCGTTGCTGTCCATCGACAATATCTAAGTGTCCATCATTCTTATGCAGGATAACGGAACCAATCTGATATTCCTTTTTCCCCATAGCATCTCGTAAATCATAAAAAAGATTACGGATATGTTTTCTGTTCCATTTATATGGTCTTTGATAAGAAGGAATCCGCAAATTCCCTTTTTTCAATAGTTCTCCAACCTTTTTAGAAGTAAATTGAATAGTCATTTTATCCTCATTTATATTTATCTATCATTTCTTGAACCGTTCGCTTCATATCCTCTACTAAAATCCGAGGAGACAAAACAGTAACTGCTTCCCCTTGTCCCAGTAACCAGCGTTTAAGACCCGGTGTATACTGACTTTTAAACTTAAAATGAGTCCAGGAACCATTTTTCCCAACTATTTTTGCATTTGGAAATTGATCCATCACAATAGTAGGATCATACAAATACCCAATCTCAATACTGATTTTCTTCCCGATAAAAGCATCAACTCTCTCGTTACGAATATCACCATCTCTAAATTTATCTCGATAAGAAATAGAGGGTTTCTCTATACCACTAAGAGACCATGATTGGATACGGTCTACTCTTAAAGTAATATAAGTAGCGTGTTTTAACTGATAAACAACCAGATAAAAATAATGACTATCATAGTAAAGAGATACAGGCAAAACCGTCTGCTTCTTAGAAGACTCCGAATAAGGTTTTTGATAGATAATGTCTAAGACCTGTTCATGTAGAATAGACTCCGATAAATTCCAAATTTTCTCTATTCTATCTTGCTGATCCGTTAAGGGAGCATAATTAAGCTTTTCACTACCAATGATTTGCTCAATTTCTTTCTGGTCATCACGAGGAATTAAAATCAGTAAATTTTTTAGTAAGCTATCAATTTCTGGCCGATTCAATGCTCGATTTTCCAATAAAATCTTTGAAATAACAAGTATATCCTTTTTATTAAAAACTGACTTACTTGATAGGCTATACTTATTCGTTTTACGACTATAAAGCAGGTCTCCATTAAAATCGGGATGACTGGATAAAATATCACGAAGGAGCGAAAAATCTCTCTGTATCGTCTTTTCACTAACCTCAAATTCCTGGGCTAATTGCTTTTTTCCTAACGGAGTCCCAAACTGTAAGCGTAAAAAGATTGTTAGTAATCTCTCTTGATCATTCATTTGCAATTTCCTTCTACATATTATTCAAACAATATTATTTCCAGTACATTTTTATCACTTCTATAGTCTAACTAGCACTTTATATTCAAAACGATTAAAGCAAAATAAACTAGCCCTTAGATGATTTCAACTGTACCACTATGCCAGATTCGAAGAACTCAACTACGGATTCAGCCATATTTTTTAAGTCTTCGGGTAAGCAGTCTGAATATACAATGAAGAGTTTGCTTCTTTTCTTATTCTCTTTGAATTGCTGCATCCAGTATTCCTGTACCCTTTGATCAGCCTCTCCCAAGAATTGAACTCCATCCAGAAAAATCAAATCATACTCTGTATACTCCATTTGCATTTTTATCCATTGACTATGTTTAGAAAAAATCAAATTATCTCTCACTCGATAATATGCAAGTGATGCTATTGGAGTAGCAGGTTTTATTTTAGTTAACGTATAAAACAAATGCCATCTGTCAGTCTCTGAAATACCGCAAATGTAAATACATTGAGAATCTTCTTTTAAGTCTATTTGTGGAAATCCGGTCCAATCACTCCCATCATCTTTCAAGCCTTTTTCAAAATTATAAATTTCCTCTTCAATTGACACATTAGAATTTAAAATTTCTTGATTCACCATATTATACTCTCTTTTCTTTTATTTTTAAGAGAATTATAACAAATCAAGTGGACATTTTTTGTCCACTTGATCAAAATAAGCAATTTTTTAAAACAAATCATCAAACAAACTCAACTGGTTGTCCTCTGGCATATTGCCGAGAATCCCCATTTCATCCATCTTTTCAACCAAGGTTGATGAAAGTCCACCACGCTTGCGCAGTTCTGTCT
>NZ_AJRE01000082.1:0-6251 GCF_000296955.1 Streptococcus sp. GMD4S | reverse complement strand
AGAATATAGGAGGTATGCTCTTATGCTAAATAAGTATTACAAGTATCTTCCTTGGTTGATTTTGGGAACAATTGGCTCTTATCAATCAGCCACTTACTATGCGCGAACTGCATTTGATGTCTTCTATCTGACTATAATCTTTATGATTGTTTATATCGCTTTGTTATTTTTACATGAGAACTATCTCAAGTATCGATACAAAGACTTTTTTACTCACCTGTTGAGCAATTCTAAGAAAGATAGCCATTCATAAAAATGATGATAAATAAAGAGGTCGGGAACTTTGTCCCGACCTCACTTTTTATTTCAATCGATAGGTTTTTCTTGGTTTCTTTTTAGGCACTCGTTTGAGGCCGACTTCTTCTACATATTCGCCGTATTTTACGAGAAAGTTATTGCTGACGATGGGCCGACCGGGGTTGATGAGATTGACTAGTTCGGTTCCTTCATAGACAGTGAACTCCTCCTCCAGAAGATAAAGGAAGGTCGGATTCCAGTCGAGACGGCCTTGGATTCGTTTGATGGATTCTTGGATAATGGCATAATGGTCAAAGGCGAAGGCTCTCTCGTCCAGCTCGACTCCCTCAAGGTAGCATTTACCTGTCTGGAAATCAACATCTACAAAAACCACATCCTTGGCATCGTCACCTGCCTGAACGAGGTCTAAGGCACGACTAGGTAGGTACACTAAGTGGGCAATGGTCACTGTCCAGCCCCGTGGATCACGACCGGGGGTCGATACCGTCATCAATTGCTCGATTTTCTCCAAAGGTAGATCGAGATTGACTTCTTCTCTCACCTCGCGCTGACAGGCATGTGCAGCATCTTCTCCCTTGTCCATAAAGCCTCCAACCAAAGCCAAACAGTTTTGATAAGGGTGAGCCTTGCGACGGATTAGCAGGAGCTTGATCTTTCCTTCGACAAAGCAGTAGGCTACCATATCCACTGTCACACTTGGTTTTTCATATTGAGGGAGTTCCTGCTTGTAGTACCAGTCTAAAAACTCCTCCTGACTGGCATGGATTTCATAATATTCTTTTTCCGTCATCCCGGCTGGAATCTTTGTGTCTGCCATCTTATGCCTCCTTTCGAACTGCCTTGGTCCATTGATACCATCCCACTAGACTATTGAGTGTGTAAACCCAGTACATCCCTTGGATGTGGATATTTTCACCCCACCAGAGATAAATACTAAAGAGATTGGTTGCAATCCAGAAAATCCATTGCTCACGGTAGAGACGTGTCATCAAGAGCTGACCAACACCATTAGTCGCATCAGTAACACTATCACGGAAAGGACGGGCGCTATTGATACTTTGGTAAGCCAAGCCCATACCAATCCAGATAATAGCAGTCAAGGCCAAGTACTTGAGCCAATCAAGAACAGATAATTTCTTAGCTTCAAAGTGGGATTCTTCTGGTTTTCCTTGGTCGTTGATACGATTGGACAGCCAAGCATAGAGACCAATCGGCTGCATGACAAAGAAGTAAACAGTCGTTAAAACTTCACCATAAAAAGTCGCATTCATGGCCAAAATCAAATAGATAGCTGAGTTAATAGCCCCAAAAAGATAATTGCTTGCACGCCCTTCTGCTACCAAGATAACACAGACAATCCCAGTCCAAGATGCAAACAAGCTCAGCCAGTCATGACTTTCCGTATTTTGTGTAAACTCCAAGATCAAGGGAACACTTGACAAGGCGATGAGATACAACCACTGGAAAGGACTACGGCCGACAAAGAGATCTTTCCATAGCAAGCGCATGATTCCTGCAAAACCGATCTTGCGGGCTTCTGCATGGACATTTTTAAAGTTTTCGATAAATTGTGTGATTTTTTCAGTTAGCTTTTTCATATTTTTCTCCTAATCTGCTTGGTAAATGGCATCAATAGCCACTTTTGCTGCTTCATAATTGCCTAGATAATCCTCTGCTAGATAAACTAAAGGAATAGTCGTTAAGTATCTCTCCCTCATCTCATCCAAATGCTGGGAAAAACTGTAGCGAATGTGGTCCTCTGCCATGGTCATATCTCTAAATCCGTCATTGACATAGGAACCGATAGGTTGCACGAAGAGAATCAAGTCCCATTTTTCCTTGGCCAAGATCGAAACAAAGAGATTGTCAAAGGTTTCTCCTGATAAGTCCCCTTGGTCCTCAGTCTCCATGTAATAGTCATAGTAGCCCTTGGTTACCAAGGAGTTGGTATCGGCTATCACTAGGCCTCGATTGGCATTGCTGTCGATTAACTTGGAGGTCTGGTCATACTGTCCCAACAGGAGATAGTAGTAATCCTTTGGAGTCAATTCATCATCGCGGACATTGTTTTTGATCTGGTACTCACGCGCGTATTCCAGACTAACGGGCGCATCGTAATACCTTGCCAAATCCTTGGCCAGAGTGGTCTTCCCATTGCTAGCACTTCCCATAATCAACACTTTCTTTGTAAACTGACGACGGAAGGGTTGAGCGATGTATTTCCAATATTTGCTTGGATTTTCTCGAATCATAGTCGCTGAGATACCAAACTTTCTTTCTTGCAAGACAGTGCCAAATCCACGTTTAGCTAGCTCTTGCTGGTAGTCTGCTTCTCCTACAAAAAAAGTCAGTTCTTGCTGGGTTTCATCATAGGAAATCTCCGCTAACATCTGGTCCAACCACTCCTGCCAGCCCATAGGGTAACGGGGAAGATTGGTCTCATCCAGCTTGCAGACAGAGGTCAACTCGTCATCCCGAAAAGCCTCTCGGATATAGCGAAATCGTTTTTGAAGACTTAAACCTACCTGCTCACCTCGGTCTCCCTCGTAGCCTGAAACGACTACCCAGACCTGGTCACACTGACGCTTCGCTCGCTGGATCAGATCGATATGACCCTGATGAAGAGGGGCAAAGGTCCCAAATACCACTGCTGTTTTCTTTTTCATAAACGTTTTACCTTTTTATAGTTTTTGATATTTTTATTTTCTATGTTTTTATTATACACTATATTTTTGTTTTGTCAATAGTTTTTTCTACTTTTTTATAAAAAAGTAGAAAAAAAAGAATCAGGACTGCTCCTGACTCTCCATTTTTAAGCAATATCAAATTTTAGTTGACCAGCTTTGACACCAATCTTGAGGGTCTTGCCTGCTACAAGTTCTCCCTTAAGGAGGAGTTCTGCCAACTTATCTTCCACTTCTGTTTGCAGGGTTCTGCGAAGTGGACGGGCTCCCATTTCTGGATTGTAACCGTGACTAGCTAGCAACTTCAGGGCTGAAGCTTGCAGTTTCAAGTCGATGCCTTTCTCTGCTAGGCTAGCAATCAATGGTTTAACCATAATCTTGACAATTTCCTGCATATGTTCGCTATCCAAGCTATGGAAGACTACCTTTTCATCAATACGGTTAATAAACTCTGGTCGATAAGTTTTTTTCAGCTCTTCAAAGATTCGTTTCTCCATATTTTCCTGGTCAAAACGAATGTCTTTAGCGCCAAAGCCGACCGTCTTGTCATCACGAAGAGCCGTCGCACCAAGGTTTGACGTCATGATGATAATGGTATTTGAAAAATCAACCTTGCGCCCCTTGCTATCTGTCAAGACACCGTCGTCCAAAACCTGCAAGAGGACATTAAAGATGTCTGGATGGGCCTTTTCTACCTCGTCAAAGAGAAGTACTGAGTAAGGTTTGTTGCGAACCTTCTCGGTCAACTCCCCACCTTCCTCGTAGCCCACATAGCCAGGAGGTGCTCCATTGAGACGGCTAGCCGCAAATTTCTCCATATACTCACTCATATCAAAGCGGATAAGGGCTGATTCGTCATCAAAGAGGACTTCTGCCAGAGCCTTGGCCAATTCGGTCTTACCGACTCCTGTCGGCCCTAGGAACATAAAGGAACCAATCGGACGCTTGTGACTACGAATACCTGACTGATTGCGACGAATGGCACGACTAATGCTTGAAACAGCTTGATCTTGGCCGATGACACGTTTGTGTAGTTCAGCCTCCAAATTCAGGTATTTCTTGGCATCCGTTTGCGTCAGTTTTTGGACTGGGATACCCGACAAGCGACTCAAGGTGGTCAAAATATCAGATTCTGTTACCAAGTCTTTATAGACAGGAACTTCCTCTTCTTTTGCGATTAGCTGGGCAGCTTGTTCCCACTTGCCATCCATCAGGGCCTTGTCAGCTGGAGTCAAGTCGGATTCGTCTGCTTTCACATGCTTGGATTTGTTTTGCACTGTTGCTGCCGCCTCATCTAAGAGGTCGATAGCAGAGTCTGGCAAGTGACGACTGGTCAAGTAACGATGCGCCATCTTGACAGCCGTTTCAACAGCTTCATCTGTGATTTGCACACGGTGGTGTTTCTCATAGGTGGCCTTCAAACCTTGCAAAATGGTCATACTGTCAGCTAGACTTGGCTCTTCAATCGTCACTTTGGCAAACCGACGAGAAAGGGCAGCATCTTTTTCGATGTGTTTCTGGTATTCTTCCTGAGTGGTGGCACCAACCGTTCTCAAAGTTCCACGAGCCAAGGCTGGCTTCAAGATATTGGCTGCATCCAGAGTCGAGTCAATACCGCTACCAGAACCCATGATGGTGTGGAGTTCATCGATAAAGAGGATCACTTTGCCATCTTCCTCTATATCCTTGATGATATTGTTCATGCGCTCTTCAAAATCTCCACGGAAACGTGTCCCCGCAACAACATTCATCAAATCAAGCTCTAGAACACGCATCTTTGCCATTTCCGCAGGCACATCCCCACTGGCAATACGCTGAGCAAGACCAAGTGCCAGAGCTGTTTTCCCGACACCCGCATCTCCAACCAAGACCGGATTGTTCTTGGTCTTCCGACTCAAAATCTGAATCATACGTGAGATTTCCTTGTCTCGACCGATAACTGGCTCTAACTTGCCAGAACGCGCTTGCTCCGTCAGGTCATGCGTGTAGTCCTCTAGACCACCACTTTGAGCTTGAGGCATGCCCATCATATTGGCCATGGAATTTTGCTTGTCAGTTACTGTGCGATGGCGTTGACGCAAAGCCTTGAGATCTTCTCTTGTCCAGCCAGCACGCTCTTCTAGATTACGACGAAGAGCAGCAATTCTGACCTGATCTTTCTGGTCTTCATAAGAGAAGCCTGCTCTCTCCAAGATGCGAGTTGCCAAAGCATTACCATCATGCAAAATCGCATAGAGGACATGCTCTGTCCCTAGCACCTTAGCATGTACCACTGAGGCTACATATTCTGCTTCCGCAAAGAGGACCTCCAAACGATGGGAAAAGGGTAATTCCGTAAAAGTTTCATCTTGGCTATAGTCGGTTTCAGTCAGTTCCAACGCAACCTCTTCTAAACGGTCCATCTCGTATGGATAATCATTTAGAGTCGCACCTGCCACACTGTAACTGTGATTAGACATGGCAATCAATAAATGCCAAGACTCTAGGTAACGGGCTCCAAAATGGCTCGCAACCATGTAGGCACTCTCGATACATTCATTCAATGCTTTTGAATAGTTCATCTTACTTCTCTTTTCTATCTACCTCTTGTAATAGCTGTCGGAGCATATTGGCACGGACAACTGAAGATTCTTCCCCTAGGACACGATCTGTTGCTACAGAAGTCAGCAAGGTCATCTCTTGCTTGGTCATCAAGTCCTGCTCCACCAAAAGCTGGAGAATATCCTCATAAATCTCCTGACTAACTCGCTCTCCGATTGAATAAAGCAAATCGCGTAGCATCTCGTGATGATTGGAAAACTCAATACGCCCTATGCGAATGTAGCCTCCACCACCACGCTTGCTCTCAACTAAGTAACCTCTACTTTCCGTAAAGCGAGTCTTGATGACATAGTTGATCTGGCTCGGTACAACCTGGAAGGTATCTGCCAACTGGCTCCGCTGCAATTCCACGATACCAGACTGGTCTAAAATCGCCTTGATATAGGCTTCGATATGATCTGATGTATTTTTAAATCTCATAGTAAATCAAACTCCTTCTTTGAACCTTGACTATCTTTGACTATTATACCGAAATTTTTGATTTTTTTAAAGGAAAAGGGAACGAGTTGCGAAGATTATTATAAACTATCCAAAACAAAAAGATGGGACTGTAAAACAGTCGCCATCTTTTTTAGTTATTCAAAGTTAAGATTAGTCAACTTTTTTAGCACGGTATACAAGTCCTGCCAAAGCTGCAAGAACTAGACCAAGAATAGTAGAGAATGCTGTAAAGTCTGCTCCACCAGTGTTTGGCAAATCTCCCTTAGG
>NZ_AJRE01000081.1:0-6397 GCF_000296955.1 Streptococcus sp. GMD4S | reverse complement strand
TCTCTGCATACTGTTCCAAACTTTCCCCGATAGCTTTTGTGGATTGTTGGGCTTTGAAATTCTTATAGAACTCGACCTGTTCACTAGCTGCCTTGAGCTGAGCTTCGTAATTTTGCTTAACAGAAGCCAAAGATAACTCATTTTCCTTTTCCTGCAAGAGGAGCTGGTTTTTGACCTGATCACGCTCTCTTTCTAAATCAGAGAGAGTCTTTTGCAGTTGGTTTTCATGCTCTAAACGCAAGGTCGCCAATTGGTTTTCCAAGGCCTGCACTTCCTTGTCCTTTGCTAATAAGGCCTGATGACTTGTCTGTTCAACCTCTTTCTTAGCCAACTCTTGCTCTGTATCAAAGTTTTGGATTTGACTCTGCAGTTGCGCGATTTCTTGGTCTTTTTGAGCTAGTTTAATCTGTTGCTCATTCATAGCCTTTTGCTCAGCCAAGGCTAGCTCCTGCTTCATGCGATCGTGCAGTTCCTTATCAAATTCTGCCGTTCTCACTTGAGACAAGAGTTCGGCATACTGACTCTCATTTACTGTAAAGACTTCCCCACAGTTGGGGCATTTGATTTCGTTCATAGGGGGTACCTCGTGTTATTCAAAATAAAATATACCTAATCTACTTCTTTAGGGTCTTTTTCATATCTACCGTATTGCTTCTTCTAATAAATTTGCTTCATAAGGAATCAAATTCCTAATTATAAGAGATAAATTTCTTCTTAGATATTGTATTATATGAGAATCTTCAATAAGATTATCAGGTATATTTCTAATTTTTTTTACAGCTGAGCTTGGTACACCATAATCAATTAAAAATTGTAATCTTTCATCAATCTGTTCATTCTCTAATAAAGAGGCAAATACAGAATAGTCCCCAGCAGGCAAACCTAATTTATCGAATACATGTCTTTGTATAGAATCAATCACAGATAAAATTTTAGGTATTTCGTACCCAGCTTCTGTTTTTTGAAATTTCAAAACAAAATCAATGGCACTATTTAAAGGATCTTTTCTTTTTTCAGACAAATAGTATTTATACTGTTCTTCAATAACTTTTCTTAATGATAGATTGACAAATTTAAGCGACATTACAGCTCTACTTTGTACAAAACCGATTCTATCATTTGATTTCAAAAATTTATATCCTAAGTAAAGAGTTTGCCATAATTTATCATAACTAGGTATACCATCCCACCTTAAATAATCTATTCCACCAGTTTTTTGCTCTTTTTCTATAAAGCGATACAAAGACTTCTGACCTTCTACTGAAATAAGATTATTCTTAATAATTTCTAAGATTTCATTATCTAAACCATCTTCTAATCTCTGTTTTCGTTCAATATCTTTCACTTCGTTACTTGAAATATTAATTAAAATTTCATCTGACACAGGATTCTGATCAACACTAGGTACATCAATAGTGAGATGTTCATCTGCAATTTCATCAATAAACACATAAACATTTCCAGTGAAATGTTCATTCATTCTACCAGCCCGACCACGTATATTTGCAAAATCAAAAAAGTCAATTTTATTATCACCTTTATGTTGACTATATACAAACATATTTTTCGCAACTGTGTTCACGCCTTCAATCAATGAAACCGTTGCAAAAAGTACTTTAATTTTCTTTTTATTAAATAAATCAATTTCTGAAGTTACTACATGCCTTGGGAGTGCTCCGTTGTGTGCCCCTACACCATGTTCTAACATTTCTTTTAATTGCCAATTAGGAGATATATTATTATCAATCCATTCAAATATATCTAATTTTTTATTTTCAGTCTCAATCTTATTCTTGCGTAAATAGTCTACATATTCTTTGGCAAGTTTATAGGCTTCATTCGGAGATTTTACATATACAATACTTGATTCTTCTTGTTTATATAGCATTTTAAATAATTTATTTTTTTTAGAGTTACCAGATAATAAATTATTATTTCTATTCCTAACCTCGATGACATTAGTATTTACTAAAGCATAATCTGTTTTAAAAAAAGCAACTTTATACCTTTCTCGGAAAGCCTCCGATAAAGAATCTACAGTAGGAGTTAAGAACATTGCTTGGGTATTATGTTTCATAACTCTTAATAACGCAACATTCAAAGAATCAATTCTACTATCATTTAGACGATTACAAATTTTATAAAATTCATCAATGACAAAAAAATCTATATTGGGAAGATTTGGAAATTCTAACACTCGTTCAGCTGTTAAAATAAAAATATTTTTCTCAAGAACTATTTGACGAGTATTAATTATTAAATTATAATCTCCTTTATACTTTGATAGTTTTTTTCTTGTTTCATCAATTAATGCAAGAGTTGGTTGTATAATTAAGATATTACAGAATTGTTTTCTTGCTACAATCTCTTCGATAAGTAAGCTTTTTCCAAAACTAGTTGGCGCGCTTACAGCTATATTATTTCCATTGGATAAAGCTATTTCTATTTCTTTTTGCTGTTGATGAAAATATATATTTGGAAGATAATCAGATTTAAAAAATTCTGTTTTTATTTGATCCTGAAGTGACAGAGTTAATTGCTCTTCTTGACAAACTTTTTCAATATAATACGGATAAAATCCTGCTCTTCCAATCAAATCAATCCACATTTCTTTTGCGTTATTATTTACATTTTCCCAAATATCTAAGATATGAATTATTACTTTTCTAGCATCAGATGTATCAATAATACTAGAAATATATTTAATAAGTTCAAAATTTTCTTCATAATTTTTTAACTCAGAATATTTTAGAATTTCTTTAATATTTTTCATCCTTGCTGCGCCCCTTTTAATTTTAAATGTAGATCTTTGACAAATTCTTTTTTGTTGTCAATGGGAAATAAAAATAAAAAAATATTTAAATGCTCATTCCACGGATGCTCTTCTATTTTTTTTAACGCTTTTTTTTCTAAAATATTAATCTCTGATTCTAATTTTTTCTTAAATGACTCTTCATCTTCAAACTCTTGCAATGACTTGCTATCAAATCCAGCAAATAATGCAATATTGATATTAGCAAGTTTATCTAAAACTTTTGTTTGGGGATTAATTAATTTTTTCATAAAATCATCAAGTTCTATGTCGCTATCATGAACACGATTTTCTATAATAACAAACTCAGAATCAAAAAATGATATTCTAAAATGTTCTTCTAAATCTTTCATCAAAGCATCAATAGCAGAACTAGATTCAGAATATAATTTAGATTCTCCAATCCACAAGATTTGATTATCAGAATCTACGTGAACTGCATCAAAACCATGCGCTGGTAGCCCCATGCTATCCTTGAAATAGATTTTTGAAATTAAAGCATCAGCATTAAAATATTCATGTAGCAGATGATATAAAAGCAATTCTCCAAACTCACCACGCTTAAGATACTTATCCTCTACTAAATCTGATTCAAGATAGTACCTACTAGCTTCTTGTAATTCTGGTATATTATACATTTTTCTCAATGCTTCCCTCTGAACTTTAGAAATATCCTGAGGTTCTTTGATTCTCTTCATTACATTATGTGATCCGAAAGCAAAAGAAGCAATGTCGTCAAACAATTCGTCATAAAACTTCTTTTTTACTTGTGAAATCTTGCCAAAATCATCTAAATCAAATCCGATATAAAATGTATGAACATTATTACTAATTTCTTTATGTTCAGAATGGCAATGGCTCATTTAGAATTTCTCCTTTTATTTATAATTATTTTTTTCAAAATCAAACTTTACTTTTTAACAATTTCACATAATCACTCTTAACACAACACCATTAAGTGATAAAACGGGAAACTTTCCAACCATTCTAAGTTCTTAAAAATTTTTCATTTTATTTGAAACTAATTGATTTAACTGAATCTTATAAGTCAAATTCAGGACTAATTTCTTCTACATCTATAATTTAATTCTGATTAGCTCCATTTGATTATTATTACTATTCCTGAATCAAACGTCCATCCCCTAAACCTTCTTGAGTTGAAAAAGAAAGTTAATTTTTAGAGACAAGTAGTTTCCTTGCCTTTCTTAATGATTCTATGTTCGTCTTAAAGTTTACTTAATATTCTCTAACAATCTCATAACAATAATACTAATCATATTTTAAACTATTATAGCAAAATAAACTATATAAGACTAGATAGTACTAGCCTTATATAGTTTATTTAATAATTAGTTACGAATTATTTATCTGTCTTACTTTATACTTTTTCCAAGGCTAAACGCAAATCTTCAATCAAATCCTCTACATTTTCAAGACCGATAGACAAGCGGATTTGGTTTGGTGTGACACCTGCTGCTTCTAGATCTTTTTCTGACAACTGACCGTGAGTGGTTGTCGCAGGATGGACAACAAGAGATTTGGCATCTGCAACGTTTGCAAGGTCAGAGAAGATTTCCAAATTATCAATGACCTTGCGTGCTTCTGTCTCTCCACCTTTGACATGGAAGGTAAAGATTGAACCAACACCTTTTGGCAAATATTTCTCAGCCAAGGCATGATATGGACTGTCAGCAAGTTTTGGATAGTTGACTTTTTCTACCTTAGGATGGTTGACAAGGAAATCAACAATTTTCTCTGCATTTTGCACATGACGTTCAACACGAAGAGAGAGAGTTTCAAGCCCTTGGAGCAAGAGAAAGGCATTAAATGGTGACAAGGCAGCACCTGTATCACGAAGCAATTGAACACGAACAGCGATAATAAAGGCTGCAGCACCCACGTCACGAGTATAGCTCAAGTTATGGTAGCTTGGGTCTTCCTCAACAAATTGAGGGAACTTCCCTGAAGCTGCCCAGTCAAAACGACCGCTATCGACAATCACTCCTCCAATAGTCGTACCATGTCCACCGATAAACTTAGTCGCTGAGTGGACTGAAATATCGACACCGTGAGAGAAAACGTTAATCAAATATGGTGTGGCAAAAGTATTGTCAGAAACGAGAGGAATCTGGTGTTTATGCGCAATCTCAGCCAATTTTTCCAAGTCAGGAATGTTAATCAAGGGATTCCCTAAGGTTTCAATCAAGACAAGTTTGGTATTGTCACCGATAGCTGCTTCTACTTCCTCCAAATTATCCACATCGACAAAGGTGGTTGTGATTCCATAACGAGGAAGGGTTTCTTTCAAGAGATTGAAAGTCCCACCGTAAATAGTTGACGCAGCCACCACATGGTCACCCGCATGAGCAAGGGCAAGAATTGTATAAGTAAGTGCAGCCATACCAGATGCTGTCGCTAGTGCTCCAACACCACCTTCAAGAGCAGCGATTCTTTCCTCAAAGGCTGCTGTTGTAGGATTTGTGATACGAGTATAGATATTGCCTGGTTTTCTCAAAGCAAACAAATCTGCACCCTCCTGCGTGTCATCAAAAACGAAGGATGTTGTTTGATAAATCGGTACTGCACGAGACTTGGTCGCTGGATCAACGACTTGCCCTGCATGCAATTGTAGGGTTTCAAATTTAAAATCACGAGTCATAAGACGACCTCCAAATAGCTTCATTAGGTATATTGTATCATCTTGGGTTAGCCTTTTCCAATACAGTTTTTCTATATTTTGATATAAGGAACAACTATGACTAGTCATACACATCAAACAAAAAAGCACGATTAACTCGTGCTCATTTCTTTAATCGACATAAGTATCTTCGTTTTTATTGAGGAAGGCGTATGGTAAGCCCATCAAGAGACCTCCTCCGATAAAGTTTCCGACAAAGGTTATACCCCAGTGACGAAGGATGTTCGGAATGTCAAAGTTTGCGATAGAATCAGCTGCAACACTAAACTTAACAATCGCAAAAGAAGCAAAGTTCGCAGCAATGTGTTCGTTTGTTAAGAATACAAACATGTAAATCGCTGATAAGACAAGCCAAAGTTTGGCGCCACCGTCTTTCACCAAAACGAATGAAAGAATGGCAATGTTTACAAAGATATTGGCTAAAATACCTTCAAGCAAGACTAGCTCATTGGAACGACCTAACTTCATCTCAACACCCCCTGAAATGAAGCTATCATGTGTTAGATTTGCATAGGCTGCTGAGTGGGCAAAGCCCCAACCTGCTATCAAAGCTCCGATAAGGTTGAATAAGGTACAGTATAGTAAAATCTCAGCTGTTTTTCTCCATGAGATTTTTTTCAAGAAACTACCAGCTGTCAAAAACATCATATTTGAAGTTACTAGCTCAGCATTCAAGAAAACAATGTAGGCCAATCCCCAAGCAAAAACGAATGGGAAGAGGAAGCGTCCACTGCCTGGTGCGATCTTATTAATCAAGTCAGCCCCAACTGCACCCGCAGCCGTACTAAATGTTAGAAAAGCACCTGCAAACATGGAACGAATCGCATACTTAAACTTACTTTGGCTATAAAGACTTTCTTTCTTCTTACAAGCAAATTCAATCTTTG
>NZ_AJRE01000080.1:0-6696 GCF_000296955.1 Streptococcus sp. GMD4S | reverse complement strand
AAGGAGAAGACTTATGACAGAAAAAAGACTGGCTTGGGATGAGTACTTTGCAGCCCAGGCTTTACTGATTGCCAATCGTTCGACCTGCAAACGTGCCAAGGTGGGAGCTGTCTTAGTCAAAGACAATAAAGTCATTTCAACTGGCTATAATGGTTCCGTATCAGGAACGGAGCACTGTATTGACCACGAATGTCTGGTCATTGAAGGTCACTGTGTTCGAACCCTTCACGCCGAGGTTAATGCTATTCTCCAAGGGGCTGAGCGAGGGGTTCCCAGAGGATTTACAGCCTATGTGACCCATTTCCCTTGTCTGAACTGCACCAAACAACTGCTTCAAGTTGGTTGCAAGCGCGTGGTTTATATCAACCAGTACCGAATGGATGACTATGCCCAGTACCTTTATCAAGAAAAAGGCACCGAGTTAACCCATTTACCATTAGAGACTGTTCAGACAGCTCTTCAAGAGGCAGATTTGATTTAAAAATTAATAAAAATAAATGGTTTAGAAAGCTTTTTAAACCGTTTTTTGATATAATAAGAAGAATAAATTGAAAGAAGGAACTCAGAAAATGGGAAAAATTGAAGTCATTAATCATCCACTCATTCAACACAAATTGTCAATCTTGCGACGTACAGATACTTCTACAAAAGCTTTTCGTGAACTAGTAGATGAGATTGCAATGTTGATGGGATATGAAGTACTTCGTGATCTTCCACTTGAAGATGTGGAAATCGAAACACCTATCACAAAGACCGTTCAAAAACAATTGGCTGGTAAAAAATTGGCGATTGTCCCAATCTTGCGTGCAGGTATCGGCATGGTAGATGGCCTCTTGAGCTTGGTTCCAGCAGCCAAAGTTGGTCATATCGGTATGTACCGTGATGAAGAAACCCTTCAACCAGTTGAATACTTGGTGAAATTGCCTGAGGATATTGACCAACGTCAAATCTTTGTCGTTGATCCAATGTTGGCAACGGGTGGTTCAGCTATCTTGGCTGTTGACTCCCTTAAAAAACGTGGCGCATCAAATATCAAGTTTGTCTGCCTAGTATCTGCTCCAGAAGGAGTGAAAGCTCTTCAAGAAGCTCACCCAGATGTAGAAATTTTTACAGCAGCCTTGGATGAACGCTTGAACGAACACGGTTATATCGTTCCAGGTCTTGGAGATGCTGGAGACCGCTTGTTCGGTACTAAATAAAATCCCAAAGTAAATAGTGAAACTAGAAGTTCGTTTTTGACTTGAAAGGAGGTTGAGTTTTTGTTTCTGTTTAGAGAATAGAGCAAAAATTTGACCTTTTTTGACCAAAAAGATATAATAGTTCTGTATTGAGTCGTAAGACTAAGAAAATTCAACATAAAACATAAAAGGAGAAATGAATGATTCCTGTAGTTATTGAACAAACAAGCCGTGGAGAACGTTCCTATGATATTTACTCTCGTCTTCTGAAAGACCGCATCATCATGCTAACAGGTCCAGTTGAAGACAACATGGCCAACTCCGTTATTGCTCAGTTGCTCTTCTTGGATGCCCAAGATAGCACAAAAGATATTTACCTTTATGTCAACACACCTGGAGGATCTGTTTCAGCTGGTTTGGCAATCGTTGATACTATGAACTTTATCAAAGCGGATGTCCAAACTATCGTTATGGGGATGGCTGCATCTATGGGGACTGTTATTGCATCAAGTGGCGCAAAAGGCAAACGTTTCATGCTTCCAAATGCGGAGTACATGATTCACCAACCAATGGGTGGAACAGGTGGTGGTACCCAACAAACCGATATGGCAATCGCTGCAGAGCACTTGCTCAAAACTCGTAAGACTTTGGAGCAAATCCTTGCAGATAACTCTGGTAAATCAGTCGAGCAAATTCATGCAGATGCAGAACGTGATTACTGGATGAGTGCCCAAGAAACACTTGAATATGGCTTTATTGATGAAATCATGGCCAATAATTCTTTAAGCTAAGCAACCTAGAAAGTAAACTCGACGGAGTTTGCTTTTTTTGATATAATAGGAGAAGATTTCTTAGAAAGAGGATTCCTCATGTTTGAAAAAACAAATCGATCAGGATTAATCATCTATCTCTACTATAATCGAGATGCAAAAAAAATTCAGGAATACGGTGATATCTGTTACCACTCTAAAAAACATCGTTACTTGCAACTCTATGTTTCAACTGAGGAGCTAGATGACTTAGTTGAGAGATTAGGTAAGGAAAGATATATCAAGAAAATTAGACGTTGCCATATTCAAGAGCTAGAACCCCCCTTCGTTGGGAATCTCTATCGGACTGAAGAAAACGTTATCATTTAAAAAAGTTAAACAAATACATTGACAATTTTCTGATAATTCGGTATATTCTTAACATACAATTTTTGAAACAACTATAAGGAGATTAAAAATGAAGAAAAAATTTGCCCTATCTTTTGTGGCTCTTGCTAGTGTGGCTCTTCTTGCTGCCTGTGGAGAGGTCAAGTCAGGAGCGTCAAACACAACTGGAAATCCAGTAGACGAAAAAACAATTAAAATCGGTTTTAACTTTGAAGAGACAGGTGCTGTGGCAGCTTACGGTACAGCTGAACAAAAAGGTGCCCAACTTGCCGTAGACGAAATCAATGCTGCAGGTGGAATTGATGGGAAACAAATCGAAGTTGTAGACAAAGACAACAAGTCAGAAACTGCTGAAGCAGCTTCTGTTACAACAAACCTTGTTACCCAATCAAAAGTAGCAGCTATTGTAGGACCTGCGACATCTGGTGCAACTGCTGCAGCTGTAGCTAACGCTACTAAAGCTGGAGTGCCATTGATTTCACCAAGTGCTACTCAAGACGGTTTGACTAAAGGTCAAGATTACCTATTTATTGGAACATTCCAAGATAGCTTCCAAGGGAAGATTATTTCTAATTATGTAACAAACAAATTGAATGCTAAGAAGGTTGTTCTTTATACTGACAACGCTAGTGACTATGCAAAAGGTATTGCTAAATCTTTCCGCGAAGCCTACAAGGGTGAGATTGTAGCAGATGAAACGTTTGTAGCAGGTGATACTGACTTCCAAGCAGCCCTTACTAAAATGAAAGACAAAGAGTTTGACGCTATCGTAGTTCCAGGTTACTACACAGAAGCTGGTAAAATTGTAAACCAAGCTCGTGGTATGGGAATTGATAAACCAATCATTGGTGGTGATGGATTTAACGGTGAAGAATTTGTTCAACAAGCAACTGCTGAAAGAGCATCAAACATTTACTTCATCTCTGGATTCTCAACTACAGTTGATGTTTCTGCAAAAGCTAAAGCTTTCCTTGAAGCATACCGTGCTAAATACAATGAAGAGCCTTCAACATTCTCAGCTTTGGCCTATGACTCAGTTTACCTAGTAGCAAATGCTGCAAAAGGTGCTAAAAACTCAGGTGAGATCAAGGACAACCTTGCTAAAACCAAAGATTTTGATGGTGTAACTGGTCAAACAAGCTTTGATGCTGACCACAATACTGTGAAAACTGCTTACATGATGACCATGAACAATGGTAAAGTTGAAGAAGCAGAAGTTGTAAAACCATAACATTAGAATAGTAATTGAAATGGGGAATGAGCCTTTGACTCACTCCCTGTTTCGGTGTTTATGAACTTGTGAAAATAATGAAATTTTCTAAAAAATAAGGATAGAAAAGAGTGAATGCTATGCTCCAACAACTTGTGAATGGTCTAATTCTGGGTAGTGTTTATGCACTTTTGGCTCTGGGTTATACCATGGTTTATGGAATTATCAAACTCATCAACTTCGCCCACGGTGATATTTATATGATGGGTGCCTTTATTGGTTACTTTTTGATTAATTCTTTCCAAATGGATTTCTTTTTAGCTTTAATTATTTCAATGGCAGGGACCGCACTACTTGGTGTTGTGATTGAGTTTCTTGCCTACCGTCCTTTACGACACTCTACACGTATTGCTGTATTGATTACTGCCATCGGAGTGTCTTTCCTACTGGAATACGGAATGGTTTATCTAGTAGGCGCCAATACTCGTGCCTTCCCTCAAGCAATTGAAACAGTTCGCTTTGACTTGGGACCAATTAGCTTGACAAATGTTCAATTGATGATTTTAGCAGTTTCTGTACTCTTGATGGTTTTATTGCAATTGATCGTCCAAAAAACAAAAATGGGGAAAGCCATGCGTGCGGTATCAGTTGATAGTGACGCAGCTCAATTGATGGGAATTAATGTAAATCGTACAATCAGCTTTACCTTTGCTTTGGGTTCAGCCCTTGCTGGTGCAGCAGGAGTCCTCATTGCCCTTTACTACAACTCTCTTGAACCTTTGATGGGTGTGACTCCAGGTCTAAAATCATTCGTTGCGGCCGTACTCGGTGGTATCGGGATTATTCCTGGTGCAGCTCTAGGAGGATTTGTGATTGGCTTGTTGGAAACATTTGCTACTGCCTTTGGTATGTCTGATTTCCGTGATGCTATCGTGTATGGAATCTTGCTTTTGATTCTGATTGTTCGACCTGCAGGTATCCTTGGTAAGAATGTGAAAGAGAAGGTGTAAACAATGAAGACAAATCTTAAAATAAATATTCTCTGGTTATTCCTTCTGTTAGCGGGTTATGGATTGATTAGTGTACTGGTTTCTGCTGGTGTTCTCAATCTATTCCATGTACAAATTTTAGAACAAATTGGGATTAATATCATCCTTGCAGTAGGTTTGAACTTAATCGTTGGTTTTTCAGGACAATTTTCACTCGGTCATGCAGGTTTTATGGCGATTGGGGCTTATGCAGCAGCGATTATTGGTTCAAAATCACCAACCTATGGTGCCTTCTTTGGAGCGATGGTTTTGGGTGCCTTGATTTCTGGTGCAGTCGCTTTGCTCGTTGGGATCCCAACACTCCGTTTGAAGGGTGACTACCTGGCAGTTGCGACACTAGGTGTTTCAGAAATCATTCGTATCTTTATCATTAATGGTGGCAGTTTGACCAACGGTGCTGCTGGTATCTTGGGTATTCCAAACTTTACTAACTGGCAAATGGTTTATCTATTTGTGGTGATCACAACTATTGCAACTCTCAACTTCTTACGTAGTCCAATTGGACGCTCTACTCTATCTGTTCGTGAGGATGAGATTGCTGCAGAATCCGTTGGGGTAAACACCACAAAGATCAAGATTATCGCTTTTGTCTTTGGAGCCATTACAGCAAGTATTGCTGGTTCACTTCAGGCTGGTTTTATCGGATCTGTTGTCCCAAAAGATTACACCTTTATTAATTCCATCAATGTGTTGATTATCGTTGTATTTGGTGGACTTGGATCGATTACTGGTACCATCGTTTCAGCGATTGTTTTAGGAATTTTAAATATGCTCCTTCAGGATGTAGCAAGCGTACGTATGATTATCTACGCTTTGGCTCTTGTATTGGTCATGATTTTCAGACCAGGTGGACTTCTTGGGACATGGGAATTGAGTCTATCACGTTTCTTTAAAAAATCGAAGAAGGAGGGACAAAACTAATGGCATTACTTGAAGTTAAACAGTTAACCAAACATTTTGGCGGTCTAACAGCTGTTGGAGATGTCACTCTTGAATTGAACGAGGGAGAATTGGTTGGTCTGATTGGACCAAACGGAGCTGGTAAAACAACCCTTTTCAATCTCTTGACCGGTGTTTATGAACCAAGCGAAGGTACTGTGACACTAGATGGTCACCTCCTAAATGGGAAAACTCCCTATAAGATTGCTTCACTTGGTCTCAGTCGTACTTTCCAAAATATTCGTTTGTTCAAGGACTTGACAGTTTTGGAGAATGTTTTGATTGCATTTAGCAATCATCATAAACAACATGTCCTTGCGAGCTTCCTACGCCTACCAGCTTTTTATAAGAATGAGGAAGAATTAAAAAGCAAAGCTTTGGACTTGTTGAAGATCTTTGATTTGGATGGTGACGCAGATACTCTTGCCAAGAATCTGGCTTATGGTCAACAACGTCGATTAGAAATCGTTCGTGCTCTGGCAACTGAACCTAAGATCCTCTTTTTGGACGAACCTGCAGCTGGTATGAATCCACAAGAAACAGCTGAATTGACAGAATTGATCCGTCGTATCAAAGATGAATTTAAAATTACCATCATGCTTATCGAACATGACATGAATTTGGTTATGGAAGTCACTGAGCGTATCTATGTTCTTGAATATGGTCGGTTGATTGCTCATGGGACTCCGGATGAGATCAAGAACAACAAACGTGTTATCGAAGCTTATCTAGGAGGTGAAGCCTAATGTCTATGTTAAAAGTTGAAAACCTCTCTGTGCATTATGGTATGATCCAAGCAGTTCGTGATGTAAGTTTCGAGGTTAATGAAGGTGAAGTTGTTTCCCTTATCGGTGCCAATGGTGCCGGTAAAACAACCATTCTTCGTACCCTTTCAGGTTTGGTTCGTCCAAGTGCTGGTAAAATTGAGTTTTTGGGAAAAGAAATTCAAAAGTTGCCTGCACAAAAAATCGTGGCAGGTGGCCTTTCACAAGTCCCTGAGGGACGCCATGTTTTCCCAGGTTTGACTGTTATGGAAAACTTAGAAATGGGAGCCTTTTTAAAGAAAAATCGTGAAGAAAATCAAGCTAACTTGAAAAAAGTTTTCTCACGCTTCCCACGTCTTGAAGAGCGTAAAAACCAAGATGCGGCAACTCTTTCAGGTG
>NZ_AJRE01000079.1:0-6760 GCF_000296955.1 Streptococcus sp. GMD4S | reverse complement strand
TTTTCATATACTAATTGGAAACGTTTCAGCAAATTTTTACTCTACTACTTTACCACATTTGTTTTGGGTCTCCTAAGAATGTGCTCAGAAGTTTTTATTCTCTATTACAGTACAGTTTGAAAACGTTTTATGTAACTGTTTTATAATAAAAAGCGAGCAAGCTCGCTTTTAGTCTATTTTACTAAAGTTTAGCATGAGTGAACTGGTTAATACAGATACAGAACTAAAGGCCATGGCTAGACCAGCCAGTTCTGGATTGAGAACGAGACCAATTCCTGAAAAGACTCCTGCTGCAATCGGAATTCCGGCGACATTGTAGATAAAGGCCCAGAAAAGATTGAGAAGAATTCGATTGAAGGTTTTCTTGCTCATGTCAAAGGCACGAACCACTCCTAGGAGGTTATTAGTTGTCAACACCAAATCTGCTGACTCGATGGCAATATCTGTTCCAGCTCCCATAGCAATCCCCACATCTGCTACGCTGAGGGCAGGAGCGTCATTGATACCATCACCAACAAAGGCTACTTTTCCAGCTGATTGTAGTTTATGGATTTCATGGGCTTTTTCTTCTGGCAAGACACCTGCAATAACCTCCTCAATGCCGATCTGACCTGCAATAGCTCGCGCCACTCCAGCATTATCTCCTGTCAGCATAACTGTTTGGAGGCCACGTTTTTTCAGCTGACTGATGGCGAGCTTGGCATTATCCTTGGGAATATCTTGCAGAGCAAGCAAGCCTTTAATTTCATTGTCAACAGCCAAGAACACAACTGTCTTAGCTTCTTTTTCTAGTTCTTCTAGTTTTTCTTGATAAATGCTAGAAATATCCATGCCATCCAGCATTTTAGCATTTCCAAGCAAAACTTGTTTTCCATTGATTTGCCCTGAAACACCTTTTCCGTGTAGGGCTTGGAAATTTTCTACAGGTTGAAGTTCAAGTCCTGCTTCAGTCGCTCGCTTGACAATAGATTGAGCCAATGGGTGTTGAGAGGCTTCTTCCAAAGAGGCGGCTAAGCCAAGTACTTCTGTCTCGTCGCCAATGATATCAGTGACCACTGGTTTTCCTTCTGTCAAAGTCCCTGTCTTATCAAAGACGAGAGTTTGGACTTTCTGGATTTCCTGTAAGACGGTTCCATTTTTGAGGAGAACGCCCATCTTGGCGCTCCGTCCTGTTCCCACCATGAGAGCCGTTGGTGTTGCGAGACCTAGGGCACAAGGGCAGGCGATAATCAAAACTGCCACCCCATAAAGAAGAGAAGACACAAAGCTAGCCTCAAGCAAGACAAACCAAATCCAAAAAGTTAGAATCGCTAAAATGACAACTGCTGGGACAAAAATCCCTGAAATTTTATCCGTCAAATCTTGAATTGGCGCTCGGCTGGTCTGAGCTTTCTTCACAAAGTCTACAATCTGTGCCAAGACAGTCTCTGAACCAACTTTTTCTGCCCTAAAAACAAGCGTTCCGCTGTTATTGATGGTGGAGCCAATGACAGTATCTCCAACTGTTTTATCCACTGGCAGGCTCTCACCTGTCACCATAGATTCATCAATGCTGGACACGCCTTCGACTACAACACCATCAACCGCAATCTTTTCACCAGGACGTACTCGAATCAGATCACCTACCTTTACTTGCTCCAAGGGGACTTGAACATAGTTATCCTCACGCAAGACTTCTGCAGTTTTAGCCTGCAAGTCAAGTAATTTCTCCACAGCTTGGGAAGTATTTTTCCGCATTTTCTCCTCAAAAACGGCTCCCATAAGAACGAAGAAGAAGATAAATGCAGCACTTTCAAAGTAAACGGGGAGACCAGCGAAGAGGGCAACTAAGCTATAGAAATAGGCCACTAGGGTTCCCAGAGCAACCAAGGTATCCATGTTGGCATTGTGCTTTTTAAAACTAGCCCAAGCACTTTGGATATAAGGGCCACCTGCTACTAGCATAATCGGTGTTGTGGCTAAAAAAGTTCCCCAACGCATGACTTGGTGACTAATTCCTCCTGTCGACATACCAATCATGAGAATCACAAGAGGCACAGTAAAGATACTAGTAATCCAAAAACGCTGTAAAAGTGATAGAGATTTTCGAGTCTTCTCAACTACGGTATAACTCCCCTTTTGCATCTTCATACCACAAGAAAATTCATGTTGACCTAATTCTTGAGGTGTAAAACGAATGACTTTCTCCTCATCTACGCCGATTGGTTCCAAAATGCCTTCTTCTTCAAACAGAATTTCCTTGTAACAGTTTGAAGGAGTTGCTCGATGAAAGGTAATCTCAGCTGGAATCCCTTTTTGAAGCTGAATATGGGCTGGATGATAGCCTTTGTCTGCCGTGATACGGATTTTTTGAACGCCATTTTCAAGACTTGCTTTTACAATTTCAGTCATATCATTCTCCTATTCTACAATCATCTTGCCGTGCATCATATTCATGCCACAAGAGAAACCATACTCTCCAGCCTGCACAGGCGTGATTTCCACTACATACTCTTCACCCATTGGCAGGTCCGCATGTACACCAAAATCTGGAAAGACAATCTGATCCAAACAAGGTGAAGGGTCCTTACGGTCAAAGACGATACGGGCTGGCACTGATTTCTTAAGAATAATCAACTCAGGCGTATAGCCCCCTTTGACTTCCACTCGAATCTCTTGGTAACCCTTTTTTTGCTGGGCCTTTTGTCCAGATTTTTCAGGCTTTTTGAAAAACCAAAACAAGATAAACGCGATAAGGGTAATACAAATAATGGTTACAATACTATTTAACATGGCGTCTCCTTTACATACAATTACATTTTACTTCAGTAACTGCGCTAGCTTTTTTCTCAGAAATCACAGCTTCTAAGTCTTCCAAGTCAGCCAAAGTGAAATCACATTCCACAATCAAATCAGCCAACAAGTTCTTCATCCTACGAGAACAAACCTTGTCTTTGATATCTTGGACAAGCAAGTCTCGACTTTGATCCAGAGTCAAAAGGGCTGAATAAACAAAGGACTTGCCCTCTTTTTTCCTAGTCAGGCACCCTTTCTCTACTAAACGAGCCAAAAGAGTCTGAATGGTCGACTTGGACCAGTCAAACCGCTCTGCCAGAACCCTAATCAAATCCGTGCTGGTCTGTTCCCCCTGCATCCAAATAATCTTCATGACCTGCCATTCTGCATCTGAAATCTGCATAATCACACCTCCTAAATCTACATTTGTCGATTACAGTTGTTAGTATACTCCGAAAATCTACATTTGTCAACTATAATTTTTATTATTTTTTCGAAAAATAGAATTTTAAGTACATAACGAGAGATTTGCAGTCAAATTTTACTATATAAACTATAAAAATATGCTATACTGAAGAAAAAAGAAAACAACCACTAGGGGTGCGTAAAGCTGAGATTAACGACTGTTAGATCCCTTTGACTCAATCTAGGTAATGCTAGCTGATGGAAGTGGAAATGATGATGAGGACTATCTGGTCTTCTATTTCCTTCCTGAAATAGACTAGCTTGTTCTTAAGAATACAAACTTCAGTTGGTTGGGAGGTTTTAGATGACTTATTTACCCGTTGCTCTAACCATTGCTGGAACTGACCCTAGTGGCGGTGCTGGCATTATGGCTGATTTGAAGTCATTCCAAGCGAGAGATGTCTATGGAATGGCCGTTGTGACCAGCCTTGTCGCTCAAAATACCAGAGGCGTTCAATTAATCGAGCACGTCTCCAACCAAATGTTGGAAGCTCAATTGGAGAGTGTCTTTTCGGATATCAAGCCCCAGGCTGTAAAAACTGGTATGTTGGCAACTACTGAAATCATGGAGATTATCCAACCCTATCTTAAAAAACTGGACTGCCCCTACGTGCTTGACCCTGTTATGGTCGCAACAAGCGGTGATACTCTGATAGATACTAGTGCGAGAAGCTACCTAAAAACAAACCTGCTTCCCCTTGCTACCATCATCACCCCCAATCTTCCTGAGGCAGAAGAAATTGTTGGTTTCTCAATTCATAATCCAGAAGACATGCAACGTGCCGGTCGCCTGATTTTAAAAGAATTTGGTCCTCAGTCTGTGGTAATCAAAGGTGGCCATCTCGAAGGCGGTGCTAAGGATTTCCTCTTTACCAAAGAGGAACAATTTGTCTGGGAAAGTCCAAGAATTCAAACTTGTCACACCCATGGTACTGGATGTACCTTTGCTGCTGTGATTACGGCTGAACTAGCCAAGGGGAAAACCCTTTATCAGGCTGTCGATAAGGCCAAGGCCTTTATCACAAAAGCCATCCAAGACGCCCCTCAACTCGGTCATGGTTCTGGACCAGTCAACCATACAAGCTTTAAAGATTAAGAAAAAACTCTCTAGTTCCCGCTTTAAGGGAATTAGAGAGTTTTTGATTAGGAAATCATGTCATCTAGCTTTGTTAAAAAAGCTTGCGTTTTTGCTTCTATATCTTCTGCCTGCATCAAATCCCTGACGACTGCTACTCCAGCTATACCAGTTTCAGCAAGTTGGTCAATATTCTCTGACGTCAATCCTCCGATAGCAACTACTGGAATGGCGACCGTTTGGCAAATGGTTTTCAAGGTTGAAATCAGGGTGATAGGTGCATTTTCTTTGGTAATTGTCGGGAAAATAGCTCCTGTCCCCAAGTAATCCGCACCCGATGTTTCTGCTTCCAGGGCTCTTTTAACTGTTTTAGCAGTGACACCGAGGATTTTTTCAGGACCCAAGACTTTGCGGGCAACCGAAACTGGTAGTTCATCGTCGCCAATATGCAAACCTGCAGCATCGACTGCAAGACAGATATCCAACCGATCATCGATAATTAAGGGGACTTGGTAGGCGTCTGTTATTTCCTTGACTTGTTTTGCCAGCTGATAGTATTGGTTGGTGGTGAGATTTTTTTCTCGTAGTTGGATGATGGTAACACCTGAACGGCAGGCCGCCTCGACTTTTTCAAGAAAATTTTCCAAGGAATCTTGGTAGCGATTGGTTACTAGATACAGTTTAAGTACTTTTCTATTCATAAAAGTCTCCTTTGATGGCTTCTAGCCAATTTTCGTCTCTCTTTAGGAGAGAGAGCTGATTGAGAGTTTGAAAGCGGAAATCTTCCAATCCCATTCCTTGAACAAGTATTCTCTCAGCAGAGATATTGAGATAAGAAACTGCTAGGCAAGAAGCTTCAAAGGCAGTCTTTCCTTGGCTGAGAAAAACGGCTGTCAAGGCTCCAACCAGGTCTCCTGTCCCTGTTATCCAGTCTAATTCGTCACAGCCATTTCCCAATATTGCAACCTGATTCTCCGAAACAATGAGGTCCTTGGGGCCAGTGACTAAGAAAGACATACCAGGATAAAGCTGACACCAGTCTTTCAAGACTTGAAGCAGTTCCTCAGTTTCTTGATCTTTAGTACTAGCATCAACTCCAACTCCGTGGTGCTTTAAACCAACAAGACTTCGGATTTCCGACATATTTCCTTTAAGGACTGTGGGCTTGTATTCTAAAAGATCTCTGACTAAGGTCTTACGAACGGATGACGCTGATACACCAACCGCATCTACTACCATTGGGAGAGAAGCTTGGTTTGCATAAGTAGCTGCCATACGGATTGCTTTCTCCTTCTCGGCTGACAAATGCCCCAGATTGATGAAGAGAGCCTGACTTTGCTTAGTAAAATCAAGAACCTCACGAGGGTCATCTGCCATGACAGGTTTGCATCCCAGAGCCAAAATACCATTAGCCAGCATCTCACAAGAAATCTCATTGGTGATGCAGTGAATTAAGGAACTGGTTGCTAGAGGGAAAGGATTTGTCAATTTCTGCATCAGTCTATCCTTTCACTGAAAAAATATCCTTGCACTTTTTTAAAGAATTCCTGCTTGATTAAAAATCGAAAGGCAATAAAGGAAATCGCTGTACCAATCAAGGTTGCTCCGAAAAATCGAGGAGTGTAGATAAACCAACTGAGCTTGGCCGCAGATCCCGTAAAGAGAACCATAACAGGATAGGAAACAATAGAACCAATAATACCTGTTCCCAAGATTTCTCCTAGAGCAGAATAGTGAAATTTTCGACCATACTTATAAAAGAGACCTGCAAGGAGGGCTCCGAAAGTTGCTCCTGTAAGAGCTAAAGGTGGAATCCCTTGAGTTGTCATACGGATAAAGGCTGTGGCTGTAGCCATGATCAAGGCATAAACAGGTCCCATCAAGATCCCTGCTAGGATGTTGACTACACTGGACATTGGTGCCATTCCTTCAATTCGAAAGATGGGTGTAAGTACTACGTCAAGAGCAATCATCATGGATAAAATGGTTAATTTGTGAACTTGTAGTTGGTGGTTTCTCATTTTCTATTTCTTCTCTTTTTCTAAGGACTGCAAATCACTCGTCCAGGTTTGATGTTGGTAAGCCATCTCCCAAAACTTGGCTTCCATGTGGACACTTCGGTGGAAGGCCTCTAGCATTTTTTGTTTGTCCGTCTCGTCGCTTTCTCGATAGAGCTGATTAACCAGCGCTTCTTCCTCTTTAATCTGCTGTTCTAACTCATCGGTGATATAGGTTTCAATCCACTGTTGATAAAGAGGATTCGGGGATGGTTTGCGATTAAGTGCCTTGCCCAAATCATGGTATAACCAAGGACATGGAAGCAAACTAGCAAAAGCAATGCCCAAGTTTTGCTCTGCAAACTGGCGATAAATATGAGAAATGTAATGATAACAGGTTGGAGCGATTGGATGTTGCTCCATTTCCTGGTCGCTGATTCCTAATTCC
>NZ_AJRE01000078.1:0-6879 GCF_000296955.1 Streptococcus sp. GMD4S | reverse complement strand
ATTTTGCCCATTACGAAGACGACGATCCCAGTCTATTTCTACATGCTTGATGAGGGTAGTTTTTGGAAGAGTTAATTCAAAAGTTGGTTTTACTGCATCTCTATCTGTAGCCCAACGGGTATTGTCATCTCCATCGATAGCCTTATCTGCAGTAAAGTTGGTCCCAGTCTCATGGTTGCTTGCCTGAGCAGTAGCACCTTCGAGATGGTTGACATCTTCTCTATCTTCGATTGTCTTTTCAGCTGGTTTTACTGCTGGTGTAGTGGTTTCCGCAGGTTGTTTGTCTGCCTTTGGTGTTTCAACCGGTTTCGGCGTTTCTGCTGGCTTGGGACTTGCAGGGCTTGCCTCTGGTTTTGCCTCTTCACTTGCTGCAGGATTGGTTCCCTCATCAGTCGCTGGAGTTTCTTCATGACTTGCTTCTGTTGCAGCTTCTGCATCTGCTTTTTCAAGCGCAGCGGCTAAATCATCTGGTAACTTATCCAAGGCTTGAACATGAGTGATACTTCCCTCTGTCTCTGAAGGTGTTGCTGTTTCTGCCGCCTGAACCATATTGGCGCCAAAGATACTAGCACCAATCATAACGGAGGCTGCACCGATTGCAAATTTTCTTATACTATAGTGACAGCGTTTCTCAAAAAAATGTCTATCCATCTTTCTCCTATTCCTTTCATCCGCATACATGAGTAAGCGGTATCATTTCTCCTTTGAAAAAGGAGAGAACCAAGAGGTCCTCTCCGGCTGTTTGTTCTTTTTGATTCGAGTTGCTTTGAACTGCTAAAATCAAATCTCATTACTCTTCTTTACGTTTTGTCGCAAGGACTGCAGCAGATAAAGCGATGCTCACACTTGCCAAGAAGAGGGCTGCTTCTGAACCATGTTCTCCTGTAGCAGGAAGTTTCTCTTCTTTATCTTCCAGAGTTTTGGCATCAGCTACTGGGCTTAGAGTGAGCGGGTACTCAGGTTTTTCAACTGTTGGAGCTGCTTGATCTCCAGCAGTAGCCAATACACCTGTGTAGGCTGGTTTCTCGTTTACCAAGGCTTGAACCGCATTGACGCCACCTTTGAACTCAGGGACTTCATTTGCAGCCGCTAGGACCGCATTGGCTCCACCTTTGTATTCTGGTAATTCGTGAACCAAGGCTTCAACCGCATTAACGCCGCCCTTGAACTCAGGGACTTCATGTACAGCTGCTTCTGTTGCATTGACGCCGCCTTTGAACTCAGGTACATCAAGAACTGGTGGTTGTTCTTCTCCCTTGCTACTTGTTGGAGCATCTGGTTTCGTAGCAGAATCTTTTAATTGATTGAGATAGTCTGCGAAGTAGGCCACCATTCTTTCCGTCAAGAGATGGTTATCCGTCGCATATTTCATGCTTGCCTTAACGCTAGCTACTTCCTCTTGATTGTCTTTGTCTGTTAATTTCTGCGCCTTAGCCAAAGCTGCTTCATATTCAGACATGTCAAGCGGTGTTTCTGCTACTTGTGGACGGGTAAAGATGAGTTCCGCTGCAGATTGGTATTTATCGCCACCATCTCCGTAAGTCTTGGTACCTGTAAGGACAATTTTCTTAGCCTTGATTGTCTTGCCAAAGTCAATGTCTTTTGGTTTGTTATTATTTGGCCAATCTGTCACTGTGAAGGTATGTTCTTTACCAGACTCATCTGTGACAACCAGTTTCACATCTCGCAAGTTTCCATTTGAATCAGAGGCACGTGGAACATAACGAAGTCCTGTGATTTCAGTTGGTTCTTTCAAGACCATGGTTGCAGGCTTGCCTACATCTCCACCATTCCAAGATGTATGCCATAGACTAGACACATTTCCATCAAAGGCATTCTCTAGACCTTCACCTGGTTGAGCTGGCGCATCCAAACTTTCAAAGTCTTCTGCTACCAAGGCTGTCTTCTTCTGAACCAAAGCATTCTTCAAAGCTTCAATCTTGGCAATCTCTGCACGCGCCTCTTCCACGCTAATATCATCATCTGCCTGACTGAGGTTAAAGACCGCCTCCTTCAAAGCATCCATAGACTCTTTGGTGTAGTTGGTCATGGCTACAGTTGGCAAGTAGTTCTTCAGTGCATTTTCTGTCAGCATCTTACCAGTTAGGGTAATTTCCTCGATTTGAAGATTATCCATCATGAAGTCGTTATAACCACGGAAGTTGGCATTTCCGCCAGCATCTCCACGAGTATTGCTTGCGTTTCCAGTTGAGTAGATACCTACCCAAGTATCGCCTGTTTCTGCACCAGTCACGAGGAAGGTTACTTTCTTGGCTTTCTTAGAATCTGTCCAAGTATTTGGCAATTCATGCATTTCCAAGTTGCTTGCTTGACTACCACGACGACCTGACTGGAATTCTCCCTTACCGACTACAAAGGCATAGGTATTGTCAGAGCCTGCTTCGTATTCAAAGGTTACACGGTAAGTCTTACCTGCCTCAAAGCGGAAGTTTTGTGGGATTGTTTGGTAAACCAAGTTACGACGGCTCACTAGTCCATTGGTCTTCAATGACCAATTTCCTTCGATAACATCATCAACTTTCTTACCGTTCCAACCACGCTGTGTATATGGATCGTGTTTTTCAGACAAGTGAGTGCGGTTGTCTTCGACACCTTCGACACCACCTACTACAAATGGGAAGATACCTTGAGCTACATTTTCAAAGTCTTGTTTAAATGTTCCTTTACCTGTATCATGCTTGTCTCCGTACATGCTTGAATTGTTTTCAAAGGTACGAATTTCATCAAAGTAAGTTGCTTCATCACCAGCTTCACGACTCAATGTCAGAGTGACATTTGATACATCAGATCCAGTTGTAAAGAAGGCGTACATATTTTGGAAGTAACTTGTATCGTCAACTGTAGCATTTTCACGACGATTGTTATGAGCATAAGCTTTGATATAGTTGAGAGCGAGTGACTTATTGGTATAAGTAGTCACTTCTTTCTCGCCAGTATTCACTGTGATACTTGCCTTAGCATTACTACGGTTATCGACACCAACATAAACCGCATACTTGGTATTTGGTTTCAAGCCAGTCAGTTTCTGAGTAAGACTGACCTTGCTCTTATTACCTTGGATACGAAGCATTTCATTTGCGCCTTGTGATTTGACAATTTTTGCCTTAGAAGCATCACCAGAAATGGTCCAGTGTTTCAAGGTTCCACTGTTAAATCCTTGGTCGTAGATGTGCATGCCTTCGCTCCATGACATTTCAGGATTGGTTTGTTTTGAACGGTAGAGAACGTATGGTTGATTTGCTAGAAGGTCTAGGGTAATCTTGCCATCTTTTACGGTTAGTTCTTGCTCTTCTGTCTTACCTTGGTCAGTTAGCTTGTAAAGGTAAACCTTGCTATTTGCCCAATCGCTTGGAAGGGTCCAAGTTGTTGCACCGGCCTGCGTATTGAAGTAGTACATTTTTTCCTTATCAGTAGGAAGTTTCTTACCATTTGCATCCCAGTTCCAAGGAGTCAAGTAAGCTGAGCCATCTTGGATGACACGTCCGTTGAGCGTTACTGTACGTTCGCGGTATTGCGGGCTATTGACATCGTTTGACTTACGAGTCACAACAACCTTGTTACCTGCTGCATCGACTAGCTCAACCTTCATTTCTGGAGTCCATTTATAGGTACTACCGTTATCAGTCATGGTAACTGGTGTACCATTTTCCCATTTACTTACAGTGAAGTGTTGGAAGTACTTGGTCATGACATCATGGGCAAACAAGTTGGTTACATAGCCATTGTAGTCGCTTCTTCCTTGCCAGCCTTCAAAGTCTTTCATGCTGTAGCCACCTAGAAGTGGGTAGTTGGCTGCACCACCGTAACTTCTGTAGTCCCCAACCCAAGAATCTTTTTGGTGGTTGCGGATAAAGCGGGTGATAGCACTGTTGATACCTTTATTAGTGTAGCCACCATAGGTCAAGTCAGCTGCCCAGTGTTGGAAGGTAGAGTCGTATTCACCACCATGGCCCCACTCAATCGCAAAACGCCAGCCTTGTTTGTTGATTTCTTTAGCAAGAACGTGGGTAGCCCAGGCACCGTTATCACCTGATTGACCATTGCCCCATACGTCCACATAGATAAAGTCGAGACCTTCACCAAGTTTTTTCTTCAAGTCTTCCCAGCGAGCCAAACGTCCATGCGCCAAGTCATAAGCAGCATCAATGTTGATACCTTGGTCTAGCCAGTTCCATCCGTAGCTGTAGCTTCCATCTGGATTCTTACGAAGAATATTTTCATTAAAGTATTTAGACTCAGGATAAGTCTCAGAAGCGTTAACGTGGATACCAAGATGAGCTCCATATTTCTTCGCTTTTTCGATCAAGGTCTTGAAGTCTTCGACACCACCAATACGTTTACCAATATCAGCATAGTTCAAGTGACCAGAGTCGTGACCTTCACTACCATATCCTTTAAGGAGAACACCTTGCCCAAGACCATCTGTATGGAGATTGATTTTCTTGATACCATCCAAGGTCATAAGGAATGGGTTTTGTGCTTGTGAACCAAAGTTCATCGCGATACGATAAGCTGTGATATCCTTAACTTTTTCCCAACCTTGAGGGTTGTTCATGATGCTACGATAAGCAATGGCACCATCTTGCCAGTCGACTTTGTTGTCAGCATTGGCATCTTCGGTGATAACAACCTTGGCACTTGGAAGTTCCTTGGTGTATTCTGGGAAGACAATGCCCTTATAAGCTTTTTCCCATTGCCATTCAGAGCTATGAATTCCGACATAGTTGGCATTTCCAACTGTTTCTTTATAGGCTGTCAAACGAGTCCAGTCATTCGAACCACCACCGTAGCTGTTTTGAGAGTTACTCCAAACACCTGCAGCAAGCTTATCTGTAGAAACAAATCCATACATGTAACCCTTAGCCAAATCTTTCATTGGATTGGTTACATCGATATGATCATCCCCGCTGACATGGGTATTGTTTGACATGGTTGCCCCATCAAACTTAGCACCAGCTTGATCACTCGAAACAGAGACCAAAGCATTACCAAGGAAACTAATAGTTGAAAGCAATTTTCTTTCGTCATCAATCTTTTGACCTGGAGTGACTTGATTGTGGTTGACAATCTTGGTCACATCAAAGTGCAATTGATTATCCACAACTTGCAAGCGTACTGTCATTTCCGCATTGATTAAGTGAGCATCATCACGAAGCTTCATCACGTACTCTGCTGTTGTTTCATTGATTTTCTTATAAGTGACTTCAGGGGTGATTCGATGGTTATTGATAAAGACTTGGTTGAACTGTTGCACCTGTCCTGGTAAAGTATGGCCATTCAAAGTGTATTCTTTGACACGAGGAAAGGCTTGGTCAATCACTGCCTTGAGAACCTTAGACTGGATCGTATCATAAGTCACCTTGCTATCGTCAACGGCAGGACCTGTTTCTTTCTGGGCAGGAGTATCATCCGCTTTTACACCTTCTTGATTGTCTGTTTTAACGCTGACAACCGTTCGGTCATTGCTATAAGTTCCTGCCTTGAGAAGGATTTTCTTCTCATTTTTAAGATTCTCATTGACCGCCCCAGGTAGGGTCACTGTGTCAAAGAGATTGACATCATTGTTGCTGGCATTGAGTTGTCCATCTGACTTGAGAGTAATAGAAAGACGATTTACAGAACCTGGTTCTGGTGCTGCCACACGGTTGCCTTTATACCATGTGCTATTACCTGGAGTTTTGTATTCCCAGAACCAGCCACCTTGGTCATATCCAACAAAAACATTGTTCTTGGTATCTTTAAATTTCAAGAAGACACCAAAGCGTGATTTGCCCTTTTCAGAATCATCTTTGAAGGTTAAATCAACCGTCGCATTTCCATTAGCGTCAACTGTCAATCCTTGTTTTTCAAACAAGGCTGGTTTGCCATCATTGTCATTTTGGGCCGTTGAAGACAATTGATTGTAGCGAACACCCTTTTCTTCACGAATAGTGACTGTTCCTTGTTGCTCTTTATTCGCTACCGTTTGCCATTCAGGAGTCACTGTCTTAGGTGTTTCAGGTTTAGCAGCTGCAGGTTTATCCTCTTTTGGTTTTTCTTCAGCCGGTTTCTCTTTCTCTTCCAAGTCGGCTGGTTTCACACTTGAAATTCCCTGTATGTGGTCTTGGATCCATTTTAGTTGAGCTGGTGAGAAGAGAATGCCTCCGCTCCGTTTTCCAACTACACCATTTTGGTGAACACCGACTAGTTTGCCTTCTGTATCAAAGATACCACCACCACTAGCGCCCGGTTTTCCTCCTTGGTAACCAATCCCTTGGACACCTTCTCCGTATGGTTCCGCAAAATCAACTGTAGTATTGACAATCGGATTCAATTTTCCTTCTGGATAACCAAAGACATGGAGTTTATCTCCGATTTTCTTAACAACTGGCTTTTTAGTTACTTCAACAGGCGTATTTTCTAGAACTGTACGCAATCTCACAAGAGCCAAATCATTTTTGAAGCCTTTCAGGTAGCCTTCACGATCCCAATGAATAATATCTTTCTTGCTAAACTTGACATCTGGCAATCCTGGATATGAGATGCTATAGATATCTCCATCCCCTTGGTCATTATCCACAACCTTACGGATATTGCCGTCTTGGCTATCCTTGATAAAGTTGTGAGAAACCGTCAAGACAAGGTCTTTAGCAATGACAATACCGCTACCTTCTCCTGATGGCGTCTTAATCTTAACAGTCGCGCCGTAGTTTAATTCCCCATTGGTAGTCTTAGCCACATCTTCTGGGACGAGCTTGCCAGTATCTTGGGCCAACTGATCCTTGTCAACTTCGCGCCCATTGTCTTCAGCTTTCTCCAACTTATCTTCTAATTCTTTTGGCAGATTGCTTGGCTTTTCAGACTTTTCTTTTTCTTGAG
>NZ_AJRE01000077.1:0-7085 GCF_000296955.1 Streptococcus sp. GMD4S | reverse complement strand
TCTTGGGAATGGCCCAAACCTTCTCTTCCACATCCTGGTAAGACCAGTTGGCCCTCATGGTCGGAGTGTGCTTGGCCTCATTATCCAGGGCCAACTTGGCCAGTAAGGGATTGGCATTGGACATACCCACCGTAGAGTAGATCCCTGTCTGCCTCCAAATATCCCTCTGGATGCGGGCAGAAAGCAGATCCAGCTTGTCTTTGCGAGAAATCTGCCTGTCTGGGATGAAATAGTTGAGCGAACTAGTCAGATCAATAAAGCCCTCATCGATAGAGTAGGGATAAATATCATCTGGACTGCCATAATTTTGAAAGATTCGCTGGATTTCCATATTGACTGCGATGTACTCGTCCATCCGAGGAGGGACAATCAAGGTGACTTGGGCCCAATCTTCGATGTAGCGAACATAGTCTGAGTCAGTAGGCAAGCCTTGCTTTCGAGCGTTGCAATAAGAAAATTTGCGCGTTTTGATATCAAAAGGTAGATCATAGGCCCGGCCAACATTGGACTTGCCAAAAATCTTCTTGAACATGGGAGAGGAAGCTAGGATAAGACCAGTAGAATTATCCGCGCGACTCATGACACAAAGCGAGGTCTTCAGCGGATGCAAGCCTCTTTTCACACACTCAACACTGGCATAAAAAGATTTCATATCGACAAAGGCAATGTCACTTTTGGGCTCTCTGGAATAATCAAAGTAGCCCATAGGCTAGCCCTCCATCGGCACAAAGTTTCCAACAATAATCCCCACAATCCGAGGATCTTCCTCATAGGAGATGAAAATATCCTTGTATTTAGGATTGATAGAGACCAAACGCAAGCCATCTTCCTCACGATAAACCCGTTTGATATAGGTCTGGTTGTTGCAAACCACTGCATAAACCGCCCCATCATAATCAAATCCTGTTTCCCGAATCAGAGCCACAGAACCATTTTGATATTTAGGTTCCATAGAGTCCCCAGACACCCAGGATGCAAAATCATGGGCCAACTCCTCGTTAAAGTAGACCGTATCAAAATTCTGATCATCGTAGACCGAAGCCCCGATCCCTGCTGACATACGTTCATAGACACGGTACTCGTAGAGGCGCTCTGGCATGGTCGCCACCTTCTGAGTTTGTTCTTCTTGAGCTAGGTTGCGAGCATAAAGCACAACCTTGTCCTTCCCTTGCTTGGAGAGGCTATTGTAAAGACGAACAATCTCAATCTGAGTAAAATACCCTTTTGCTACCTTTAAAATCTTCTCCAGCTGAGCAACCTTCTCCTTGGATGGTTCCTTAATTCCACGTTCCCAAGCCGAGTAAGCCTGAAAGCTGATCCCTAATTCCTCTGCAATTTCCTTCTGTGTCAATTTTAACTCTTTCCTCCGAGTCTTGAGTTTTTCTGGCTGATACATACTTCACCCCCTAGTGTGATGTTTTATTGAGAATATCTCTCTTAGAAAAACAAATCGACGGTTGAGCTTACATCTCTAAACTCAACCAATATGGTTTAGTTTTATTATATAAAAAAAGTGGACGATTGTCCACTGGGAAAATCAAATTTTAACAGACACAACTGGAAATTATGAACAAAAAACTGGACTAGCCCTAGCAACTCCTACTCTAATTTTTGCAACAGCTTTACAACTTGCCGATTATCAATCCTCACATAATATACACCACTATCACTGACAAGTTTATCCTCTTCATACTTAGCAATCTTTACAGCATAAAGACCTCTTGGTAGGGATTGGTTGGCAAAAAATTCCTTCATGAGCCTTTCAAGATCTTTTAGATAGTCATCATACAAGAGATCTCTTTTTTCCTTCGGAACGAAATATTGAAATTCAAATGTCGGTATAAAAATCTCTTTTTGGAAAAGATATTGAGCATCCATTGGATACATCCCTTGCAGAGCTTGGCCCTTGCTTTGATTTTCCTCCAATATTTCATTATAAAGATAGATATTATCAGATTGGTTATTAAATTCAAAACCAATACCTTGATACTTCAAATCAGGAAGTTTAGGATCTTTGATTGAACTGTCCAGTGTTTTTAAAAACTCGCTGGTGCCTGGACTAACCTCAATCCCTAAATAGGCTAATTCTGGGAAAACATCATAAATTTTTTTACCATTTTTGTAATCAACCTCTGCATCTGTCTTTCCATATGTTTCACTTTTCGAAAAGCGAGTATAGTATTTAAATCGAGTTTTAGCCTGATAGGTTTTTCCAGCTATATTTTCACTGTAGGTACCGTGGATTATAAATCCTCCCACGCTTGTATAGTTTTTCTCGTATTTTTCTAACTCAAACTGTCCTGTAAGACCGTAGTTTTGATAAGAACGATGCACAGCTTGCTCAAGCTCAGTTCGACTTGCATGGGCAAACAGCCCCCACATATCCATTAGAGAAAAAATCGGACTGAACACTGTGAAGATTACCATTGGGATCACTATGGATAAGCAACCTATTAATAGCCAATTTCTTTTCTTGGCCTTTCCTTCAGATTTTTTAGCAGTTTTCTGTTTCCTTTTTAAGATTAGAATGAGCAAACCCAAAAGCACTAATACTAATAAAACCAATCTACACTCTCCTTTTACTTTTGACAGTTGTTAACAGGTGTATAGGAGGCTGACAGAAATACTCTTCTCACCTACTAACTTATCCTGAAATCCATAAACTCGTCTGAAACGAGGAGCAACCCTTGTCTCATTATACCACATGAACCATACTGTGAGAAGATGAGAAATACAAAAGAAAACCACCTGAAATAAATTCAGGTGATTTGTGTAATTATGGAAAATCGTTATATTGACTCTCTGCGATTTCAACCATTTTTCTACGATTGTGGCGTTCCTTGGAATCTTTTCCGCCTTGGATATAACGTTCTTTGCGTTCTGCACGTGTTTCAGGTGCTTTCGTATACATATTATCACCGATAGACTGAGCCATACTCGCATCTACACTTCGAAAAGCCTCACCAACTGCTCCTAGAAACTCATCCAAAGAACTAATTGTTGTCACCATCTCCGAAGATAATTTTTTAAGTTCATCAGTCGCATTTTGAATTTGTTCTGTCGCAGAGGAGTCTATCAGATCATAGGCATTATTCTGCAATTCTGCACTCATATCTTTAAAAGCTCCATTCACTCGGCTTAGGTTATCCGAATCAATTTTTTTTTGATTGTTACTCATTTAGAACCTCTTATTCTCCTTTGTCAACCAATATTCGGCGTTGCTTGTTTAGTTCGCGGTCTTTGGCAACATCGTAATACAAGTCAAACTCTTCTTTGGTATTGACTGAATGCTCTTGACCATCCTTACTGAGTTCGGCTGGAATCGTCAATCCTTCGTAAAGATTCGTATTTGCTGGGACAAAAAGCTGATACAAATCAAGAAACTGTGGAACATCTCCGTAAACCTTATCATAATCATACTTAGAATCAATCAAAAGGAAAAACTGTGAATCTTGCTTACTTAATAATTGATAAACTTTAGGCGCAGCTGTCTCCAAAACACTTCCCTTCAATACATCTTGATGAAAGGAAAGTTGATTTTGGCGAAGACTATCATAGTAAGTTTGTAAGATAGTCATCTCTATCAATTTCTCTTTTGAAGAACCTAGATCTACCGACGGAGTTTCAGGATACTGTTGTACTTTTGTGTCTTCCCAATCAATTTGCTTGGTTTCTAAATTTAACCATAACTGCTTTCTCTTAGTAATATACCAATCTGGATTATGAACAGCTATAGGGAGATAATCTTTCCCATTTATTTCTACAATAGCACCTATTGATACTGGAAAATAATTTTCATTGTAGTCTCCTACCAACTGATAGAGGTCTACTTTCGATTCCTCCAATCGTCTATCCCGTATTCGATAGATAGAAAGAGTAAAGTATCCGTCAGATTCATCTTGGGGTCGATTCCTAGCTAAGTTACCAGATTGTACTTTAATATTTAATCGAGTAATATACCTTTGATTAGAAGCGCCATTAGTTCTTGCAAAGCTATCTCCAAAAAGAGGATTATATTTTTGAAATAGTCTATCTTCGTCAGGGTTTAATGACTTCCAATGCACGGCCACTCCCCTGCCATCTTCTAAAAATTCATAAGAATCAATTTCCCATTTTCCTGTATAGTAATCCATATTTTCATATTTTTGGCGTTCTTGCTTGGCCTGCTCTGATTGTTGATAGCTATGATAGCCCCATAGAAGCAGAACACCCAACAGGACAGATCCGACTATTAGTAGTACTTTCTTCATTTCTCTCCCCCTTATTTGCCATATTTCTGTTCGAAATACTCTTGAAAATCTGTGAACGAGTCACCCCCCATAACTTTTTCAACAATAAAAGGAATTGTTTGAATCTGTTCTGGAGTCATATTTTCAATCGTAAGGCCTTCACCATTTGTATGCTCTCCCAAAAGGAAATTTTTCATAGCTAGATCTTTATCAAAGTATTTGTTAATTATTCTATAAGCTCTATCTCTCGAACCCACTTTCTCAAAGTAGCCCATGACACCTTTCTGGTTTAATTCTTGTACCCGTTGGTAAGCTCCATAATCCGCATAAATACTAGAGAATTGTGCAACTGTATCGGTAGCTGATCCTGCCACTTCATGTTCTAATTGCCAGCCCCCTTGACCAACCAAAACATTATAAATATTATTTTGCTCATTCTTTGTTTTGGCTTTAAACTCTGCCACCTTACTTTGTAGCTTAAAGAAGCCTGCTAACACCTCATTGGCAGACTTGCCACCATAATTACCTATTTTTTTAATAAAGGCATTCGCTCTTCCAGAAGTCATCTCATCCAGCATCTCATGTGTATTTTTAATTGAGTCTGTTGCATGTAACTGTGATAAAGAATCTGCAACACTAAAAGTCGCCGCAGCTGCTGGACCACCAATATAGGTTAAAATCGTTTTTATTCCTTCTTTTACGATAGTTTCTTGGAACTCAGCATCCGCTTTCTCATGTTCTTTTTTGATTTTATAAAGTTCAGCCTCATATTTACCAGCCAAAGCTCCGTCAATTCCTTTTTCATGGTGTGATGTATAAGTTTCAAGAGTAGTTTTGGCTGGAACACTAAGCTCATCATAGTCTGGAACCGTCTTAGAACCATAGTGATATATGGACTTTTTACTTTCTTTAACATGTAATTCCCATTCAGGGTTTTCCGTATCATTTAATTTAATAAAGATTTCTTTTCGAGTATATCGAAGTTTTGCATTTGGATCAAAAGGATCATCGTTCCTAAATTGTACACCTGAATTCCCTTCTACTTTTGTTCCAATTTTCAAGATTCGAACCGCAGTCAATAAACCTGATAAATCATTCATCTGACTTAATTTTGTATGATGCTTTTCCATTGTTGCAGCGTCATGCTCGGGATCTTGCTCGTAAGCATACATTTCAGCTATCTGTATTTGTTTGGATATATGTTGCTGTTTATCTAACCTTTCTGAAAAGACATTAACCTTGGATTGATCCGTTTTCCCCATCGCATCTAACAAACGATTTATCTTCTGAGTCCCAATCTCACTTCTATCCATCCAAATAGTCAATTCTTCTGCCAGATTCATGTAGCCCCCATCAGAAATTTTCTCTGGGTCATTCTCCATTATCTTGTCTACATCTTCTAATTTTCCAGAAAGAATCGCTTGCAAGACTTGGGCATCTTCCTTTGTAGTGATTCTAGAAAGATAAACCATATTTGACTCTGTTAGAGTATTATTTTTTATAGCATCAATAATCGTCTGAACTGGTAATGTCGTTACAGTTCTTGCGTTCTGTGTAATCTTTGTCAAGGATTCAAAGGTAGTTGATACCCCTGAAACGCCTGAAGATAGGCTATCATGCGCAGATATAATGCCGCTATGCGTTTCCTTACGTGCTTTGATTTCATCTGCAATATAAGCGTCTGCTTTGGCATCAAAATCTCCCAAATTAGAGTCTCCATCACCCATTGCTTCGATTGCTTCATCAAACAAAGCTACCATTTCATCCTTAACGATACTGATTAGATTACGCTGAGGGGTTCTAAGGGACTCTGTAAGTGTATTAATCGCATCTTCATCAGTATGGGCATGACTGGAAAATCCTAAACCTTTAATCTCCCCAGTAAATGTAAAGACATGCTGCCCATAAGTTCGTATCGCCTCTGGTGTCTGTGAAAAAACAGACTTCTGAATCTCATTCAAACGTTTAAAGAAGGCATTAATGGCAGCCGCTTTTTCCCCTTCTAGATTAGTATTGAACTCACGCATTGTATCGCTTGAGACTTCTTCAAATTTTCCAGCAAATCGGTGAATACTCGTCCCGTAATCTTCTAAACCTGAAATATTTTTTACTTTTACTGTCATCTATCCCTCCTCTATGATGCTAGAGCTGCATTTAATGCATTTCTAGCATTCCTTTCAATATTCTGAGCAGTTAACAAATCCGACTCCAAATTCTGAATCTTCGTACTTAATAACGCGAGTATTTCTCTTTTCTTCGTTAAAATGATTTGCCTCAAAGAATTCAAATCTTCTTTTTCCTGATTTTTTTCGTCATCGTATTTCTCACCCAAGATATTTTCAGAAAGTGTAACAACATAATCAATCTCTGTTGATTTCTTTTTCAATTTATTTTTAATATATTTTAAATTTGAAACTTCGCCACTCAATCGTGATACTTCTGCGGTCGCTTCATATAAAGCTTGAGATAACCCTACTATTTTTTCATAACTAGCCATAGCTATCCTCCTTTTCTATATCATTAATACTTTCATTTTACTTGCCAACCCATCGGAAACATAGTAATGTTCTTGTTCTATTATACCACATGAGGAATAATGTGAGAAGATGAGAAAAGCAAAAGAAAACCACCTGAAATGAATTCAAGTGGCGAATAGTTAGGGGAGCTCATTATAAACAGAGGCATCGTAGATCTTCTGCTGGATTCGTTTCTTTTCTGTATACTCTTGTGGAGAAACTGTATACATCTCATTAGTTTCAATGGAGCCCGCTAAATCGGTATCCATATTTTTAAAAGCTTCCGCAATCTTGTTCATAAAGCCATCTAATGAGTCTACCGTCTCTACTAAATTTTCCA
>NZ_AJRE01000076.1:0-7549 GCF_000296955.1 Streptococcus sp. GMD4S | reverse complement strand
AATGAGTCAGATATGTACTTGTACCCAGACTTGGATACATGGACAGTCTTCCCTTGGGGAGATGAAAATGGAAGTGTTGCAGGTTTGATCTGTGATGTCTATACAACAGAAGGCGAACCATTTGCAGGTGACCCTCGTGGTAATCTGAAGCGTGCACTTCGTCATATGGAAGAAGTAGGATTCAAATCTTTCAACCTTGGTCCAGAACCAGAATTCTTCCTATTTAAGTTGGATGAAAATGGGGATCCGACTCTTGAGGTAAATGACAAGGGTGGCTACTTTGATTTGGCCCCTACTGACCTTGCAGACAATACGCGTCGTGAAATCGTGAATGTCTTGACCAAAATGGGATTTGAAGTAGAAGCAAGTCACCACGAGGTTGCGGTTGGTCAACATGAAATTGACTTCAAGTATGATGAAGTCCTCCGTGCCTGTGACAAGATTCAAATCTTTAAACTCGTTGTTAAAACTATTGCTCGCAAACATGGTTTGTACGCAACCTTTATGGCAAAACCAAAATTTGGTATCGCTGGATCAGGTATGCACTGTAATATGTCCTTGTTTGATGCGGAAGGAAACAATGCCTTCTTTGATCCAAATGATCCAAAAGGAATGCAGTTATCTGAAACGGCCTACCATTTCCTTGGTGGTTTGATCAAACATGCTTACAACTATACTGCTATCATGAACCCAACAGTTAACTCATACAAACGTTTGGTTCCAGGTTATGAAGCGCCTGTTTACATTGCTTGGGCTGGTCGTAACCGTTCGCCACTTGTGCGCGTACCAGCTTCACGTGGTATGGGAACTCGTCTTGAGTTGCGTTCAGTGGACCCGATGGCAAACCCATACATCGCTATGGCAGTTCTATTGGAAGTTGGTTTGCATGGTATTGAAAACAAAATCGAAGCACCAGCTCCTATCGAAGAAAATATCTATATCATGACAGCGGAAGAGCGTAAGGAAGCTGGAATTACTGACCTTCCATCAACGCTTCACAACGCCTTGAAAGCCTTGACTGAGGATGAAGTGGTCAAGGCAGCCCTAGGTGAACACATCTACACGAGCTTCCTTGAAGCTAAACGTATCGAGTGGGCTAGCTATGCAACCTTTGTGTCACAATGGGAAGTTGATAATTATCTTGATTTGTATTAAGAACATAAAAAAGATTGTCTGATTGGGCAATCTTTTTTATTATTGCAAATTTTTAAATGTATTTCGTTGCTGTTTTTAGTATAGTTATTATATAGAAAAACAGAAAACAAGAAAGAGTGAATTATGCATTAAAAAGAAATAATATTCTGAAAATAATTAGAAAATAACGTCCAATCATTTTCATTATACCTATTTAATGCAGTAGTGTGGCGGGTTTAGCGTGGGAAAGAAAAAAGTTTACAATTTGACAACATATTTCTTGAAATACGAATTAGTAAATGATAAAATGTTTTTTGGAATGGATGAGTTTTGGAGAGTTTATAAATTATTTAATATATTATTTACTCAAGTTCTACTCGCCATATTTCATCAAAAAGGAAAGGAGATTCTATGCAAAAAGATAAGTGGTGGCTTCCGTTTTTAGCAGTGGGAGTCATCATCGGATTGTCGGTGGGTTTGATTTATTATACTAGACCCGCTAAGGACGGAGAAGTAGGGACTTCATCAGTTTCGCAATCAACTTCAAGTGCTGAGAACAATACTGCCTTGAGTCTAAAAGGTCAACAACTTCCAGAATTTAAAATGACTTCTCAAGACGGTAAATTGGTTGCTAGTTCAGAGCTGTATGATAAACCTATGTTAATTGTCGAATGGGCTAGTTGGTGTCCTCATTGTCAGAAACAACTACCCATTGTTCAGCAGATGTATGAAAAGTATGGTGAACAGATCAATTTTGTTTTACTAAATATGAACGAACCTGGTAAAGAAACAAAAGAGAGTGCTGATCGATACATTAAGGAAAAAGGATACACTTTCCCTTATTACTATGACGAAGATCAATCAGCTGCAGATCTATTACAGGTTCAGACCATACCAAGTATGTATTTTGTAACCAAAAAGCAAGAAGTAAAAAATGTATTGGTTAACCATTCCGATGCGGAAAGCTTTTCTAAAGAGTTGCAAACACTACTCAACTAACATATATCTACTATAGAAAAGGGGGAAGAAGAAATCACAATAGGATTTCAGAAATAGCAATGAGAGATTTCATTAAAAAGGTCTCCATATTGTTTATCATTTTATTCTTATCTGTTCCATTAGCCTTAATGGGACAGATACTTGGTAGCGCTGCAGCAAATGAAGGCGGTAGTACTATTGAAGTAGGTGGAAATACAAAGATAACACAAAATGGATGTTCCCGTAAAATTGAAAAAACGGAAAAAATTAGCTGGCGCCTGCCTAGAAAACCAGTGGATTTGGTAATCTTGCAGGATGCGAGTGGATCATTTAAGAACACCATTCCAAATGTCCAGAATGCTTTAAAAACTCTGACGACATTTGTGAAGGAAGAAGAGTATGATGAAAATAACCCACGTTTGGTTAAGACTGATAATCCAGATACATCAGACCGGGTTATGATGGCGACCTTCCAAGGTGCAGATGGATACAACTACTACTACAATAACGATTTTACAGGCCGTAAAGATGTTTATGGTAGTTGGGGACCTGACTATGATTACAAATACAAGGCAAGTAACTTGTCTTCTGACCAAAATGATATCCATCAATTCATTAATAATATTAAAGTAGCGGGAGGAACACCAACTGTTCCAGCTATTGACGATGTCATTGCTCAATATAATGAAAGAAAAGGGAATATGGCTAATGGTCGTAAAACTATCTTTCTTTTGATTACGGATGGTGTTGCCAATGGGAAACGTGACCCTGATGGTAAGGTTCGTCTAGAGTACAGTGACTATCGGAACAATATTCTTACACGTGCATGGAATTTTAATGAACTAACAGAGGCGTCTCAAAACGTTTTAGGGCGTGTGAAAGAGGTTAAGGAAGCATCTACAAGACTTAAAAATGTTGTTGGTTCTGAAGGAACAGTAGTAGTTGGTTTCTGGGAAGACGTAACAATCTTTGCGAATTCCAAAGCTCAGTACTATGACACATATAAAGAAGGTTATTCAAAATATTTTGATATAGGGGATAACCGAAGTGTCCAAGAGATTTTCCATGAAGCATTAGAGGGGATGGCTTCTCCAGCTAAAAATATCAATGGAAAAGATGTTTCCTTCTATGTTAATGAACAAAGCGATATCAATAAATTCTCAAGTCGAGTTCTAGAATCTGTTGGTGCTGCTCTGGTTAAAGAAGATATCAAAGGTGAGTTTGAAGTTACTCCAGGATATAAGGTAGATGCAGTTCGAATTAATGGTAAGAAGATTGTATCAAAGGTTACCGATTCGAAGAAAGAAATTCGTGGTAAGATTGTTCAAGAAGGAGACAAGGTTACAATCTCTGTTCCAGAGAGTGTCTTTAATCCAGGAAACAACAAGTTTGACTATGATTTGAGTAAGGAAGCACATGCTGAACAAGTTGATGAGGATGATGAGCAAGACCCTCCTGCAGACTACAAACCAGTTAAGGAGACAGTTCCAGTTCCTGAGCTGACTGGTAAATTTAAAGTTGGTGATTTTGCGACTGAAACAATCGGTGGTTCGAAAGAAACTGTAGAAGTTCAAAAACTTGAATACTGTTACCCAAGTGCCACCAAGAAAATTGCAGACCAAGATCAAAGCAATGATACTGGTACTATTGAAGATCCACTTCAATTGACTAAAAAACCAGCCTATGCGGCTAACTTGTCTGCCAAAGACGAAACATTTACTTATACAGTAGATTACAACTTCAACAACGTTCCTTATGAGTTTAAGCAAAACGTTATGTTGACAGACCCTCTTGACTATCGTTTAGAAGTTGTAGGTCATCATGCTTCTGGACCACAAGGTCAAATCTTGACTCGTGTAGTGAAACAAAATGACGATCTCGGAAACGAACGTGAAGTTGTTGTTGCTGATGTACCAAGTGTGAATGGTTATGAATACTTAGTGCTTCAAAAAGCTAAAATGACCATTACCGTTCGCTTGAAGGAGCAATATCGCAATAATCAAGCGAGCAAAGAATTCATGGCCCTTCTTCAGGATAATGATGGCTTCGGTTTGCTGAACCAGGGTAATATCATGTGGAATGGTGAGGATAATAATCCTGATCCAAGTAAACATGCTAAAACAGCTGACAAACCAAGTACCATTCGCCGTTCAAATCCAGTTTACGTGAAACCTCCAGTTGTAACAGAAATTACGAAGAAGGTTAATGACAAAGAACATGAAGATTTGAAGGCAGAAGAGGAACTCTTTGAGTACAAAGTGACTGTTCCATGGCCAGGCATTGCAGATACATTTAGCCTTACGGATACAGTTGTTTCAGAGTTGGAAGTTCAGGCAGATAGCTTGAATGTAAAACTTGGTGAAAAAGATAATACTGACTTGAAAACTGCTGCAAAAGTTGAAGGTCAAACTGTTTCACTGACTCTTGATAAAACTCAACTCGAAAAGATCTCACGTAAGGTAACGCGTCGTAAGACTAAAGATGTTCAATACCTAGAATTGACCTTCAAGGCTAAGATTCGTCCGGGTGCTGACCTTTCTAAATATAAGGAAGATGGTCAAATTAAAGTACCTAACACGGCAGATGTTGCCTTGAATGATATCAAGAAAACATCGAATAAAGTAACGGTTACACCACCAAAACCACAAGAACCTTCTATTGATAAGAAGATTAATGAGAACTTGGATAGCTTCCAAACGTTTGATGGGCAACCATACAACTACAACATTACAACAGCAGTACCAAGTGATGTTGCTAATTACAAGAAATTTGTGATTCGTGATACACTGGATGCTAATTTGGAACTTGCAGGAGACGTAAGTATTAAAGGTTCTGCAGCGGCCCTCTTTGATATCCACACCAATGGCCAAGAGATTACGGCAACGGTGAAGGATGGTCAGTTTGGTGAACTTGCAAAATACTCAACTGTTGAACTAGTCATTCCTGCAAAAGTTAAAAATGGTGTGACAGGCACAATCATTGAAAACAAGGCTTCTATTTCCTTTACAAATGAGAATAATGTAGAGAAAGAAGTTGAATCGAAACCTGTCACCGTAACGCCACCTCCTGTAACGAAGAAGATCAATGAAACTCTTGATCACTTAGATATCGCGACAGGTCAAGCGTATAACTACAACATTAAGACAAAACTTCCAACAGATATTACAGATTACAAGAAATTTGTGATTACAGATACACTTGAAGGAGATTTGTCAGTTATCAATGAAACTTCAAGCAAACCAGTTATCAAAGGAGCAGCTGCAGCCTTCTTCGATGTAACAGTTGAGGGTCAAACCGTGACTGCAACGATGAAGGACTTTGCGAACGCTACAGCTCTTGCTGGTCAAGAAGTGGAATTGATTATTCCGGCTAAGATCAATGATGGAGTGACTCGTATCAACATTCCAAATACTGCGAAGTTCAGCTTCACAGATAAGAACGATCATAGCGGAGAAAAAGAAACGAAACCTGTCACCGTAACCCCTCCATCAGAACCAGGTGTTGATAAGAAAATCAACGAAACACTGACAGAGGCAACAATCGGGGCAGAAACCGACTTTACTTATAATATCAAAGCGAAATTGCCAAATGATATTACAACGTACAAGTCCTTCGTTGTAACGGATACCTTGGATGAGAACTTGACTCCAGGTCAAGCTGAAATCAAGGGAGCGGCAGCGAAATTCTTCGATGTAACAGTTCAAGGTCAAACCGTGACTGCAACGATGAAAGATTTTGCGAATGCGGGTGACTACGGTAACCAAGAAGTAGAGCTCGTGATTCATGCCAAAGTGAAGAAAGGCTCAACTGTTCCATCTATTGAGAACAAAGCTAAGATTACTTACACCAACAAGAATGACCAACAAGGTGAGAAAGAAACCAAGCCAGTCACTGTTACTCCACCGCCAATCACTAAGAAGGTGAATGGTCAGGAACACGCAGATCTTGGTAAGTTATCAGAAATCTTTACTTATACGATTGACTCAACGGTTCCACATGTGGCAGATAGCTTCACTATTTCAGATGATATCGTCAAAGAATTGGCATTTGAAGGAGAAGCAACGGTCACTGTTGATGGCCAAGCTGTTCAAGACCTCACTGTAACAACAGAAGGTCAACGTTTGACGGTCACATTTGGTAAAGAGCAAGTGAAACAATATGCTGGTAAAGCTGTACAAGTTTCATTTAAGGCTAAGGTGAAGGAAGGCATTACCTTTGATGCACTCTTAGCAGCTTATCCAAATGAATCAAAAGACAAGCCGGTAGTACCAAATACTGCTAGCTACATCATTAATGATAATCCTGATTCTAAGAAAGAATCAAAACCAGTTACCGTTACACCACCACCAACCACTACTCCAGAGCTTAAGAAGGAAGTAAACAGAGCAGAACGTTATGATCTTGTAAAACGTAATGAAGAATTTACTTATACTTTGAAAACAACAATGCCTGCCAGCGCAACTGTGTTTGAGATGACAGACGAGTTGAAAGAAGTTCTAGAATTTGTCGGTGAGAATGCTTCAGCTACTGTTAAACTTGATGGTGAGGATGCAGGATCGAAGGCGACAGTGACACTTTCTGGTCAAGTCATCAAAGTTGCCTTTACAGAAGCTTCTGTAAAAGCAGATGCCGGTAAGTCAATTGAAGTGAATTTCAAGGCTAAGATTAGAGATAATGCCAACTTATCAGCTTATGTGAATAAAGATGGTAAGACAGAGATTCCGAATAAGGCTTCTTATGATATTGATCATAATCCAAAATACCACAAGGACTCTAATGAAGTCCCAGTAACGCCACCAACACCAGACGAGCCAGAAATCAAGAAAGATGTGAACGGCAAGGCAGAAGCAACCCTCGCGAAACGTGATGAAGTCTTCACTTATAATGTGAAAACAAGTGTAGCGCAAGATGCGACAGCCTTCAGCGTAACCGATAAGATCGAAGATGTTCTTGAGTTCGCAGGGACTTCAAGTGCTAAATTGAATGGTCAAGCCCTTGAAGCAAGCCAAATCAAGGTAGAAGGTCAAACGATTACCTTGACGCTTACAGAAGAACAAGTGAAAGCCAATGGCGGTCAAGCAGTTGAATTAACATTCGACGCGAAGATCAAAGCTGGCGCGAACTTGTCTGCTTACCTATCAGAAGATAAGACTGTGAAAGTTCCTAACAAGGCAGCTTACAAGGCAGATCTACCAAACAAACCAGGCTTTACGAAAGACTCTAACGAAGTTCCAGTAACGCCACCAACACCAGCAGAGCCAGAGATCAAGAAAGATGTGAACGGCAAAGAATCTGAAACTCTTGACAAACGCGACCAAGTCTTCACTTACAACGTGAAAACAAGTGTAGCTCAAGATGCGACAGCCTTCTCAGTCACAGATACCCTAGTGGACGTTCTTGAATTCGCAGGAACTTCAAGTGCTAAATTGAATGGTCA
>NZ_AJRE01000075.1:0-7550 GCF_000296955.1 Streptococcus sp. GMD4S | reverse complement strand
GATATGACAAAAGAATTTCATCATGTAACGGTCTTGCTTCATGAAACGATTGATATGCTTGACGTAAAACCTGACGGTATCTACGTTGATGCGACTTTGGGCGGAGCAGGCCATAGCGAATATTTATTAAGTAAATTGAGCGAAAAAGGGCATCTCTATGCCTTTGACCAGGACCAGAATGCCATTGACAATGCGCAAAAACGGTTGGCACCCTATATCGAAAAGGGGATGGTAACCTTTATCAAGGATAACTTCCGTCATTTGCAGGCACGTTTGCAGGAGGCTGGTGTCCAGGAAATTGATGGAATTTGTTATGACTTGGGAGTGTCCAGTCCTCAGCTGGATCAGCGTGAACGTGGTTTTTCTTATAAAAAGGATGCGCCACTGGATATGCGGATGAATCAGGAAGCTAGTCTGACGGCCTATGAGGTGGTCAATCATTATGACTATCATGACTTGGTTCGGATCTTTTTCAAGTATGGTGAGGATAAGTTTTCTAAACAGATAGCTCGTAAGATTGAGCAAGCGCGTGAGGTGAAACCCATTGAGACAACGACGGAGTTGGCAGAGATTATCAAGTCGGCCAAGCCTGCCAAGGAGCTCAAGAAAAAGGGACACCCTGCCAAGCAGATTTTTCAGGCTATCCGAATCGAAGTCAATGATGAGCTGGGCGCTGCAGATGAATCTATCCAGCAGGCCATGGACATGCTGGCTCTGGATGGTAGAATCTCGGTCATTACCTTCCATTCGCTGGAAGACCGCTTGACCAAGCAATTATTCAAGGAAGCTTCAACAGTGGAAGTTCCCAAAGGCTTGCCCTTCATTCCAGATGACCTTAAGCCCAAGATGGAATTGGTATCCCGTAAGCCAATCTTGCCAAGTGCCGAAGAACTAGAAGCCAACAATCGTTCGCATTCAGCCAAGTTGCGCGTGGCTAGAAAAATTCACAAGTAAGAGGAAAAACATGGCAGAAAGAATCGAAAAAACAAGCCAGTTATTGCAAACGAAGTTCAAAGGTTTTTCACGTGTGGAAAAGGCCTTCTATGTTTCGATTGCTGCAACAATGATTATCCTGGCAATTAGCGTTGTGTTTATGCAGACCAAGCTATTACAAGTTCAGAATGAATTGACCAAGGTCAATGCTCAAATCGAAGAAAAGAAAACCGAGCTAGATGATGCCAAGCAAGAGGTCAATGAATTGATTCGTTCAGAACGTTTGAAAGAGATTGCAAACTCTAAAGATTTGCAGCTGAATAACGAAAATATCCGAGCAGCGGAGTAAGAAATGAAACAGTGGAAAGAAAAAATCATCCGTTATGCCGTTCGTAACCGTAAATCTCCAGAAGAAAATCGCCGAAGAGTAGGGAAAAGCCTGAGTTTATTGGCTGTCATACTCTTCGCGGTCTTTTTGGTCAACTTTGCGGTCATTATCGGAACGGGTAAAAAATTTGGTAAGGACTTGGTTCAAGAAGCCAACAAGGTCCATCAAACAACCAAGACGATTCCTGCAAAACGGGGAACCATCTACGATCGTAATGGAACGCCTATTGCAGAAGATGCGACTTCGTATAATATCTATGCCGTTATTGACAAGACCTACAAGTCAGCAACAGGCAAAATTCTCTATGTAGAGGATTCTCAATTTAATAAGGTGGCTGAGATTTTCCATAAATACCTAGATATGGAAGAGTCTTATGTCAAAGAACAGCTTTCTCAACCAGATCTAAAACAGGTATCCTTTGGTACCAAGGGAAATGGGATCACCTATGCCAATATGATGGCTATTAAAAATGACCTCAAAACTGCTGGTGTTGAGGGGATTGACTTTACAACTAGCCCTAACCGCAGTTATCCCAATGGACAGTTTGCTTCTTCCTTTATCGGTTTAGCGCAACTCCATGAAAATGAGGATGGCACCAAACGTTTGATTGGGACATCTGGTTTGGAGAGTTCCTTAAATAGCATTCTGGCGGGTACAGATGGGATCATCACCTATGAGAAAGATCGTCTGGGAAATATTGTTCCGGGTACGGAGCAGGCTTCCCAACACATGGTAGACGGAAAGGATGTTTACACTACCCTTTCTAGTCCTTTGCAATCCTTTATGGAAACCCAGATGGATGCCTTTCAGGAAAAGGTAAAAGGCAAGTATATGACCGCGACCTTGGTCAGTGCAAAGACCGGTGAAATTCTCGCTACCACCCAACGACCTACCTTTAATGCAGATACTAAAGAAGGAATCACTGAGGACTTTGTTTGGCGTGACATTCTTTATCAAAGTAACTATGAACCAGGATCAGCCATGAAGGTTATGACGTTAGCTTCTTCTATTGATAATAATACCTTCCCAAGTGGAGAATACTTCAATAGCAGTGAATTAAAAATAGCGGATGCGACGATTCGAGATTGGGATGTTAATGATGGTTTGACTACTGGTGGGATGATGACTTTCTCACAAGGTTTCGCTCACTCCAGTAATGTTGGAATGAGTCTACTTGAACAAAAAATGGGAGATGCTACTTGGTTGGATTATCTAAACCGCTTTAAATTTGGGGTCCCAACTCGCTTTGGCTTGACAGATGAATACACAGGTCAATTACCTGCTGATAACATTGTCAATATTGCCATGAGCTCATTTGGACAAGGGATCTCTGTCACCCAGACCCAGATGCTTCGTGCCTTTACAGCCATTGCCAATGATGGGGTTATGTTGGAGCCGAAATTTATCAGCGCCCTCTATGATCCAAATGACCAGTCTGTTCGTAAGTCTCAAAAGGAAATCGTCGGAAATCCTGTGTCCAAAGCAGCAGCGTCCTCTACTCGGGAGCACATGGTCATGGTCGGAACAGATCCTGTCTACGGTACCATGTACAACCACAGCACAGGAAAGCCGAATGTCAATGTTCCGGGGCAAAATGTCGCCCTAAAATCAGGGACTGCTCAGATTGCCGATGAGAAGAATGGGGGTTACCTGACAGGTGAAACCAACTATATCTTCTCTGTTGTGTCGATGCATCCTGCAGAAAATCCTGACTTTATCCTCTATGTGACGGTGCAACAGCCAGAGCATTATTCGGGTGTTCAGCTGGGAGAGTTTGCCAACCCAATCCTTGAGCGAGCTTCTGCTATGAAAGAATCCCTCAATCTTCAGTCAACTGCCAAGAACTTGGATCAGGTCAGCAAGACGACAAGCTATGCTATGCCGGCTACCAAAGACTTTACTCCGGGTGACCTAGCAGAAGAATTGCGCCGAAACCTGGTCCAACCAATTGTTATCGGAACAGGAACCAAGATCAAGGAACTCTCGGTTTCTGAAGGAGATAATTTGGAAGCCAATCAGCAGATCTTGATCCTGTCAGATAAGGTCGAAGAAATGCCTGATATGTACGGCTGGACAGATGAAAATGTGCAAACATTTGCTAAATGGCTGAATATAGAAGTCGAGTGGGAAGGTAGTGGCAAAACGGTCAAGAAACAAAGTGTCCGTGCCAATACTGCCCTCAAAGACCTTAAAAAAATGAAAGTAACTTTAGGAGATTAAGATGATTAGTTCCATTAGTGCTGGAATTCTAGCCTTTCTATTGACCTTGATTGGCATTCCAGCCTTTATCCGATTTTATCGAAAAGCACAGATTACAGGTCAGCAGATGCACGAGGATGTCAAGCAACACCAAGCAAAAGCTGGAACTCCAACCATGGGAGGTCTTGTCTTCCTGATCGTTGCAGTTGTTGTGAGCTTCCTTGTCGCTCTCTTTACCCAACAATTGACCAACAATGTAGGCATGATTTTGTTTATCTTGGTTTTGTATGGTTTGGTAGGTTTTTTGGATGATTTTCTCAAGGTCTTTCGTAAGATTAACGAAGGCTTAAATCCCAAGCAAAAACTTGCTCTCCAGCTGCTTGGAGGAGTGGTTTTCTACCTCTTTTATGAGCGCGGTGGCGACATGCTTTCAGTCTTTGGCTACCAAGTTCATCTGGGAATTTTCTATATTTTCTTTGCCCTTTTCTGGCTAGTTGGCTTTTCAAATGCGGTGAATCTGACGGACGGGATCGACGGCTTAGCAAGTATTTCAGTGGTGATTAGCTTATCGGCCTACGGTGTGATTGCTTATATGCAAAATCAACTGGATATCCTTCTTGTGATTCTTGCCATGATCGGTGGTTTGCTAGGTTTCTTCGTCTTTAACCACAAGCCTGCCAAGGTTTTCATGGGAGATGTGGGAAGTTTGGCTCTAGGTGGGATGTTGGCAGCAATCTCTATGGCCCTCCACCAAGAATGGACCCTTTTGTTGATTGGGATTATCTATGTCTTTGAGACAAGCTCTGTTATGATGCAGGTTACCTACTTCAAACTTAGTGGTGGAAAGCGTATTTTCCGTATGACACCTGTGCATCATCATTTTGAGCTTGGAGGATTCTCAGGCAAGGGCAATCCTTGGAGCGAGTGGAAGGTTGATTTCTTCTTTTGGGGAGTTGGGCTTCTAGCAAGTCTCTTGACCTTAGCCTTTTTATACCTACTGTAAAACTAACTTCTGATGACAAAATAAAACAGGATGAAGGTGATCTTCATCCTGTTTTTGTGTGCTTAAAGGTTAGTTGGAGTCATCCTTTCTTCCTTTTAACATAAATGTGGCTGTAAGGGCTAGGCTGAGTCCTGCTAAGAATAGGAGTGGGTTGGACGCTTCTCCTGTTGCTGGAAGTTGTTCTTTAGGAGAATGATTTCCAGCTTTAGCAAGGCTCGGACTAGCTGGAAATTGTTCAGCCTCGTGTGCCAAGGTTTCTGTATCTGGAGCACTTGGTTTTTCCTCTGTGTTAGAGCTTGTTCCAGTAGCTTGATAGACGACAGCATAGGTACTGAAATGATTAGTGATGAATTCTACCTTTCCGTCTCGTACAGTGAAATCAAGGGCTTGCAACTCCTTGGTCGGAGTGATGTAGTAGATATTTTCGACGCTAGCTGAAATAGGCAAGCGAACCAAGACAGAGCCTTTTGGCTGCAAGCTATGATCTGTTGGATTTTTAAGCTGTAGATTGTAAGCATCATAGGTCTTGCCAAAGAGTTCTTGAGCTAGGACACGTCGGCTAGAAACGTGAGAAATTCCTTCTAAGTCGCTGGCTCCACCGATGATTTCTACTCCAGTCTCCTTATCTTTCAAGACTTGAACTGGATAGTCAGGAAGGCTAAGGGTTGGAGTGGCCTGATCTCCCGGAGTTCCGAAAGGCTCGGTGTACTCAGGTTTTTCAACAGTAGGTGCTTCCTCTTGACCTGCTGTTCCGATAGGTTCGGTGTATTCAGGAATTTCAACTGTTGGAGCTTCTTGTTCTCCTGCCGTTCCGATAGGTTTGGTGTATTCAGGTTTTTCAACAGTAGGAGTTTCCTCTTGACCTGCTGTTCCGATAGGTTCGGTGTATTCAGGCTTTTCTACAGTGGGTGGCACTTCTTGCCCTGCAGTCCCGATAGGCTCAGTGTACTCAGGTTTCTCGACAGTAGGAGCTGGTTCATCCCCCTTGCTTGTAGTTGGCTGCTTCTCATCAACTTTCTTTTCATCTTTTTTAGTAAAGACGGCTACGACAGGACTGCTAGTGGTAGTTCCTTGAATAGCATATGCTTCAATGGCATTTCCAGATTTGCGATTGGTTTCGTCAGGGATTGGGATTTGAACTTGATTGTCTTGGATTGATAGGATAGTCTGATCCCCACTTGTAACCAGATGCGTTTCATCCACCTTACGCAAAACTAGAGGATCTTTGACACCTGGGAAGGTCACTGCGATGGCTTCCCAATCTCCAGCTGGTAGGCTTAAGGAAATGGTTTTGTCATTTTCCTTAAGAGGCGCGATGCTCGGACTATCTAGACCAACAGCAGGGGCTTTGATGATATCAAAGGAGTCTAGAGAGATTTTCTTGCGACCTTCTGGCGAATCTGGATCAACTTGTAATGTCAGGGTGTGCGGGCCGTCAGTAAGGTTTGTAAATTCGCCAATAAAGGCTCTCTTTTCGGTCGCACCTGAGGTGTAGAAATCTAGACTTGGCATTTCTTTGCCATCTAGTGTAACACGTGCTCGTCCAAGGGCAAGGCTCTTCAAGCCATAAATACGAATACCTGTCCCTGTAAAGGAAATAGTTGCCTGAGCTTCTGAAGCTGCACTAGAGTCACTGTTGTTGATGTCCGCGTATTTTTCCGTACCTCCGTAGAGTTCAGGGTCAGACCAGTCCTTAAACTGGGAACCATACTGGATGCGCGAATCACGATCATCCATTTTTTCAATCGTATTGCCTGTTCCAGCTAGGATCTTGAAGTAGTCTAATGAAATTTTCGAGCGCTCACTACCACGTCCTTTGTGCTCACGTTTAACACGAAGAGTCAATGTGTGAGGTCCGTCAGATAATCCTGCGAAGCGACCGATGAGACGGCCTTTTTCAGTTGCTCCAGCAGTATGGAAGTCAAGCTCCCCGACCTCTTTGCCATCAATTTTAGCAGTGGCAAGACCTAGTTCAGACGATTTCAGTCCATAGATTTCGATACCAACGCCAGTGAAAGGAATGGTAGCAGTGAGATCTTCGTCTGTGTAGTCTCCTTTTGAAAGGTCAGCAAATTTCTCTGTTCCTCCAAATAATTCTGCGTCTGCCCAATTTCCAAAGGCAGCTCCGTACTGGATACGGCCGTCTCGATCATCCATCAATTCACTAGGGGTTTCTACAATTGCTTGTTCAGAGACTTGTGTAGAAACTTCGCCCAGCATAGCTTTGACAGTATAGGTGTAGGCATGTTGAGGATTGAGTGATCGGTCAATAAAATGGGTTTGATTGGTTACAAATTCTCTGGTCGCAGAGGTTTGGCCAGTTTCGTCTTTCACTTGTCTTTGGATGACATAGTGGATAGCGCCTTCTACTTGGTTAAAGGTGAGTTCAGCAGTGACTCCATTTTGTCGAACGGCTGTCAGACTGGTTACACGACCAGGGAAGTGTTCAAAGGTAATGACGTCACCTTTTTGTGTTGCCAGTTGGATGCGATTATCTTTAAGCACAGTTGCCGTGACTGCTTTGCCATTGACCTTGATCTGACTGGCTTCGATATTTGGATAGTCTACAACCAGGTCTCCACCGACATTTGAAAGGAAGGACAAGCTTTGCAAGTTCTTATCTTTCCACTTCATGCTGACTTCAAAGTTACCACGGGCAATCAAGCCAGAAACTTGACCGTCTTTCCAAGCATCTGGAAGGGCTGGCAATGGTGCAATATAGCCTGTATGAGATTGGAGGAGCATTTCTGCCATCCCACTGGTTGCTCCGAAGTTGCCATCAATTTGGAAAGGCGCGTGGGTATCCCAAAGGTTTTCTAGGGTTGAATACTTGAGCTGTTCAGCGAGCAAGCGATGGGCACGGTTACCGTCCAGCAGACGAGCCCAAAGGTTGATTTTATTGGCCTTAGACCAACCTGTACCACCATCTCCACGGTGGTTCAAGGTAGCACGCGCAGCCTCTAGGTATTCAGCCTGGTCCTTGCTAAAGAGCGTACCTGGGAAGAGACCAACTAGATGGGAAACGTG
>NZ_AJRE01000074.1:0-7605 GCF_000296955.1 Streptococcus sp. GMD4S | reverse complement strand
TTGACCTTATGGTAGCTAGTCACCCAATCATATTGCTGGGCATACTGGTCACACAAGTGTCCTGAGCCATCACTCGAGCCGTCATCAATCAAGAGGACTTCCATATCCTTGTAAGTCTGATGTTCCAAACTCTCCATGGCATAATGAAGGTAGTCCTCCACATTATAAACAGGCACAATTACCGAAATCATATTTTCTTTTCTTTCTCTTACTTAGTTTTACAGTTTAAATCTCAAATGAACTTCTATCTGGAAGCAGTTGATCCATAGCCTTGATAAAGTCTGTCATCACCTGCTCCTCGTCTTGAATGTTAAATCCATCATTGATACACATAATTTGGTATTTGCCAGAATTTAGTATCTTCCAAAAATCTGGTCCGGCATTATCCAAAGAAAAGAGTCCTCCCAACTTAGGATTTCCGATAGCGTATTTACCACTGGCAATCTGCCAATACTTAAAGAGCCAAACATTGGTATCAGAAGGATTTCTAAAGCGACTAGCCGAGGTTCTTTCCAAGACAGCTTTTTCCTTTTCCCATACCAAGTTCATCGTTGATCTTAGTAGAGGATAGGGCAGATGACTCTCCCAGAAACCACAGATAAACTGACTATTTCTGTATAGTAGCGACTTAACGATACTTTTTAATCCCTGCTTTGGATCAAAGAATTGGCCATTCTTCAAAATTTCATTTCGACTGAAATAGCTAGTGACAATCTCCATGTCATTTATCTGAAAATTCCCCGTTCCATATCGCTCAGGAATAATCGGTGAAAGAGCCGTATTATATTTGGGTAAACCATCCTCTGAGAAAAAATCTGTCGGCTCAACTGGAGCTGTCAAATACATATCGTCATTAAAAAAAACAAAATGCTCTGAGAGACCAGGGATTCGATGGATGTTACTTTCGATAGGATTGGCAGAAAAAACTGGCAGGTAGTCATTACAGATAATCTCTGTATGATCTACCAACACCAATTTTTCACTATTTATATCTAACCAGCTTGGCTTTTGCTGGTCGGTCACGAGGTAGACCTTATTGACCCAAGGAGCAAATTTTTCAACTCCTCTAAACCAATATTTAAAGGTCCCCCATTCTCGGTAAGCCTTGACTGAATTCATACTCTGTTTAGAAGTATTAACCGAGCCATCATAGCTTGATTTTTTTTCTTGCCACACAGGATCATTCCCATCAACCCAAGTAACAACAAAATCTATTTTATTCATAACTAATCTTTTCTATCTGTTTTATACAACTCCGAAAAGTTCTTGATGTAACTCTCCAAAGAAAACAGCTCTTTTTGTCTCTGATATCCTACTCGCCCAAATTTTTCTCTTTTTTCAGAACTATCTAGTAAGAGAGAAATGGCATTAGAAAGTTCTTGAGGACGATTTGGTTTGACTAAGCAACCACTTTTGTCATCTACTACCATTTCAGCTATTCCCCCATTGTTATAACCAACAACTGGTTTTGAACAAGCCATGGCTTCTAGGACTACTGTAGGTAGGGAATCAGGTTTTATACTTGGTAAGACAAAGATATCAAACATATTATAAAGTTCAGAAGTCTTATCGTAGTAATCAATACGATGAATTTGTGACACAACAGATGAAGAAGCTATTCTCTTATCTAGTTCTTCTAAGCGCCATTCTTCACCAGGAAAAACACCTCCAGCTAGGAAAGCCACCGCTTGCTCATTCTTTTCCAAAAGTGGCTCGACTGCTTCTATGAAATCATTTTGTCCTTTGATAGCATTGACCCGACCAATCATGCCAATCACAAGTGCATCTTGCGCAATGTCAAATTTTTCACGAATAGAAGACGCATCCATTGGATAATAGACAGCATTATCGACACCGTTATAAATCACTTCCACTTGGCTATCTTTGATAAAGGGAGACTGCTTGATATGATTAGCGACCGCTTGGGACACCGTCACAATCTTGTCTGCATATCGTCCCATGAGCATATTGATAAAGTCAGAAATAGCTTTGGGTTTGACGATAATCTCATGAACATGCCAAATCAAAGGCAGCTTGAGCTTGCGTTTCAAATAGATGCCCTCCAAAACAGCCGCTGTATTATTGTGAACCATATCTATACTGTGTTCTCGAGCATAGAGGGCGATTTGCTTAGCATAGAAATTATAAGAGCGAATATAGTCGGCAATGCCTTTAGGATTAAAGTATTTTCTACGTAAAATCGGATAATCCAACACGCTGACCTTAGCTCCAACTTGGCGCAAAGCCTCGACTAAAACACCATCATTTGGCAGGATGACGTGAGCTTCAAATTCTTTGGAATCCAACCCTTTAATCAATTCCAGTAAAACCTTATCTGCTCCATACATTTCTGCACCAGCATGCAAGTATAAAATCCGTTTCATTCCCTATCCTTTAAACACTTCTTCATAATCTGACACAATCTTTTCCCATGTGAAAGCTGAGAGGATTCTTTGGCTTGACTTGAAATCCAAGTCAGTTATTGCTACCTGATCAAATCCTTCTACTTCCTCAATGACACGTGCCAACTCATCTTTTTTCCAATAAATGGCCCCATCTTCACCAACTTCACGGTTAAAACCAACATCTAGCAACAAATTTAGTTTTGTGGATGCTAAAGCTTCCAGTAGAGAAGGGTTGGTTCCTCCAACCTCATGCCCATGGAAATAGGCAAAGGCATTTTCACGGATGTACTTGAGCAACTCTTGGTCATAGACAGTACCGACAAATTTGACCCTAGGATCTTTGTCAAAACCAGTATCCCGTAACAACTGGTCGTAAAATTTATTCTGCTCCACATTTGTGATGAGAACAAAGTCCTTTTTGGACTTGGACTTGATAAATTCACGAATCATAGCTTCGTAGTTATTTTCAGGAACAAATCGTCCCACTACTAGATAATAGCCATTTTCGCTAACTCCTTTTTCCTGATACCAGTTCCGAACCTTGGTATCTTCTGACTTCAGGCTTGAAGGAACAGTATCCGTTCCATAGGCAATATAGGTGGTCTTTGGTTGATACTGCTTATAATCCTCTTGGATATATTGTTCGATATTTTTACTGTCACAGACCAGTAAATCTGCATGTTTGACCATGAGCTTCTCTGAAAATTTCCAGTACTTACGAACTGGCAGGCTCCACTTTGCTCGTAGCCATTCATGACCATCAGGATTCACCAGCAAAGAGCCACCAATCGCACAAATTTTTTTCTTAAGTCCAGAAATAAAAGGACCGATGCGACAAGCTAGAATGTAAAAAATGGGAGCCTCGTCCTTGTTTTCCTTAGCCAATTCAATAGCCTTGTTGACCGCTGCAATATCGTAAGCGATGGCGCGGGCCGGGCCGATATTGGGTACATCGATGTTGAAGCAAATGGCTCCATTGTGCTCAAACTGGTCTTCCGTAATGCCAGACTTAGCAGAATTTTCACGCATACAAGCAACATAGTATTGTATGTTGCTGTCTTTTTGATATTCGGTTAATTTTTCAACAAAGGTTTCAAATCCTCCATACTTAGCAGGAATCCCCTTTGAACCAATAATATAAACTGACTGTTTCATTTCTCTCCTAACAGGACTGAAGGGCAGAAATTACTTCGCCCCATCTCTCATAAATACAACTTTAACGGTCTTTAACAATATTTCAATATCTTTCCAAATAGTCCAATCATCAATATAGGCCACATCTAATTTGACAACTTCATTGAAATCCTTGATCTCACTTCGCCCGCTGACTTGCCACAAGCCTGTTATCCCAGGTTTAAAACTCAATCGACGTTTCTGTTCAGGAGTATATTTCTCATACTCATCAACTGTTGGGGGACGGGTCCCTACTAGACTCATATCTCCCATTAAAACATTCCAAAACTGTGGCAACTCATCTAGGCTGGTCTTACGAATAAAGCGACCAATGGGAGTGATACGAGGATCATCATCAACCTTAAACATACCACCTTGCATGGTATTTTGAGCTAAAAGTTCTTGTTTGCGCATTTCAGCATTCACACACATGGATCTAAATTTATAGAAAGTGAAATGTCGACCATTTTTTCCAATACGCGTTTGAGAAAAAATCGCTGGCCCACCATCTTGTCGAATCATTGGAACCAAAACAATGCTCACCAAACCACAAATAATCAATCCGACAATAGAACCGACAATATCAATGAAACGTTTAGCAATGACATGACTCGTCTTATAAAATTTTGTAGAAAACGTGATAACATTCAGCCCTGCCATCCCACGAATCTTTTTATCACTACCTAGATAGTTATTAAAAGCATTCAGGTTAACTGTCACGTCAATTCCCATTGTCTCAAAAAGTGAGATAAACTCCCCGATGTCATACTCTTCACTTGGTAGATTGATAAAAACCTCATCGACAACTTCATGAGTAGCAAAGTCTAAGATGTTCTCAGCAGGTACAACGGTTAAGGTTTGATGCTGGAAATCAGGCTGGTCTAAAACACTGACCGCCACCAAATTCCAAAAAATTTCTCCCGACTCTATCAGCCTATCGATGACTTTTTCAACCCTAGAGGTAGCTGTTATCAAGAATATCTTCTTACTCCCCTTGAGATTTGGAAAGATGCTTTTTCTATAGCGTTTAATGCATAGATTCAACAAATACAACAGAATAGAGTGTATTGTCAAAAAATAAATCATTCCTCGTCTAGAGATACTAAAACGATCTTCTAAGAAAAAATTCGAAATACTGATAGCTAAAGCAAAGAACACGATATACTTTGTCGTGTTGATAAACTCTGCTAAATAACCCCTTTTAAAAAAATCATGCCCATAATCACTGATATAAAACACAAAAAAATGAAGAATGAACAAGATAATAACCGAAGTATTTACAATCTCTGTTTCCTTAACAAAACTAAGTAAATAAGCTAATAAAATGACAAGAAAACTCTGGATTGCCGCCAAAGTAATCTTCAATCCCTTTTCTTCCATAATCTATTCCCTAAGCTAACTCTTACTTTTTTCCATAGGAGCCATAAGCCCCATATGATCCATACTTCTCAACTGAAGTATTGAGTTTATTAAGCACAATTCCTAAGAATGGTTTGCTTGTTTGTTCGAGTTGTTCTTTAGCTTTTTGGACATCACGACGATTTGTTTCACCAGCCGCAGTTACTAAAACAGAAGCGTCACACTGCTGCGTGATAATCGCCGCATCGATAACAACTCCAATCGGAGCAGTATCTACAACGATGTAGTCAAAGTACTTGCGTAAGGTGTCAATCATGGTCGCAAAATTTTCACTTTGTAGCAAGGCTGTTGGGTTGGGTGATATAGAACCCGCTTGAATAACAAACAAGTTTTCAACATTGGTATCACATAGGCCTTGTGATAGGTCTGTCGTCCCAGATAAGAACTCTGTTAGTCCAGTAATCTTCTCGCGTGATTTAAAAACACCTGACATGACAGAATTACGAATATCGGCATCGATTAACAGCGTCTTATAGCCCGCACGCGCGAAAGCCCAAGCAATATTTGTAGAAGTAGTTGACTTCCCTTCACCCGGTTTCACAGACGTGATCGAAATAACTTTCAAATTATTCCCACTCAACTGTATATTGGTACGAAGCGCATTATAATATTCTTCAGCTTTTCTTGCCAAATCTAATTTTTTTTGTACAATCTCTAATGTTGGCATCTCTCTCTCCTATTTCAATTTATCCAAATTTGGAACTACTCCCAATAGCGCAATTTGCATCACATCTTCGATATCTTCTGGACGTTTCACTCGTGTATCTAAGAGCTCAACTAGGAGAACCGTAACAACCATTACAACTGCGCCAGCAAGAAATCCAACCATGGTATTGCGACGGATATTTGGAGACGATGGGGATGTTGCAGGACGAGCTTCTTCAAGCGTTGTCACATCTGAAACTCGCGTGACACTGATGATTTTTTGGGCAGCAACCTCTCTCAAAGAGTTAGCGATGCGGCTCGCTTCTTCAGGAAAACGATCTGTCACAGAGATAGAAACAATACGCGTATCCACTGGAACTGTTACCTTAATTTTACTAGCTAGACCTTTTGGAGGGAGATCTAGTTTCAAATCAGTCGCAACTTTTTCTAAAACGTCTTGCGAGAGAATGATTTCACGATAGTCTTTTACCAAGTAAGATCCAGCTTGCAAGTCTTGGTTGGTCAAACCTGGCTTATCTCCCTGATTACGGTTGACCACATAAATTCGGGTCGTACTCGTAAACTCCGGCTTCACAATAAAACTACTGTAGGCAAATGCTACTGTCCCTGTCACGAATGCTACCAAAGCAATTAAAAATTTTCGTTTCCAAAGGATTTTAAGTAAGTGAAATACATCGATTTCCATCATATTTTGTTCTTTCATTTTTTCTCCTAAATCAATTGATCCATTATTATTTTTCGGGGATTATCCTTAAAAAGTTCCTTAGCCTTATCTTCACTGTATTTTTTGGCAATGATATCATAGGCTTCCTCCATATGAGGAGGTCTGTGATCCAAGTTGTGCATATCACTTGCGATCACGTGAACCAGATCTCGTTCCAAGAAATACTGAGCTCTCTTTTTCATGAATTTATAAGTTTCTCCGAAGAGTTTAGGTTTCAAGACATGAGAACTATTGACTTGAGTATAACATCCCATATCAATCAGCTCTCGCACGCGCTGCTCATTGTTTTCTAAAGCATCGTAACGTTCAATGTGGGCAATGATGGGTGTAATGCCTAACATTAGAATATTACTCAGCCCCTTATGCATATCCCGATAGGGTGTATTCATACTAAACTCAATCAAAGCATAGCGACTATCGTTGAGGGTCGGGATTAATTTCTTTTCTAACTTCTCAACAACATCTGGCGTATAGTAGATTTCTGCCCCATAGGCAATGATTAAGTTATCCGCAACTTCCTTAGCCATTTCTCGCACCTTTAGAAAGTTAGTCGCGATTTTTTCTTCAGGAGTTTCGAACATCCCTTTTCGTCTATGCGAAGTTGAAACGATTGTCCTCACTCCTTGACTGTAGGCCTCTCTAAGAAGTTTTTTACTTTCCTCTATCGACTTTGGACCATCGTCCACATCAAAAACGATGTGCGAATGAATATCGATCATGCTACTTGCCCTCCATCACATCATTGATAGCAGCTTTCGCAGCGGCCAAGCTACTTTCATCAATTTCCATCATGTAGAGGTTACTATCTGGCATAGCGTATGAAGGAAGATCCGTGCGTCCAGTTCCTTTCAAGTCTTGAGAGTTGACTTTGTAGTTCCCACCACTCTCCAATTGAGTATTAACCAGATCCATCATGGTTTCCAAAGGCATATTGGTCTGAAGAGAATCTTGTAATCCTTGAATAATATTGTCATAGTTCTTCAAAGCTTCAGTTGATGTTAATTTCTGAATCACAGCTACAATAACCTTTTGTTGGTTTCGACCACGGTCACGATCTCCATCTGCTAGAGAGTAGCGCTCACGGACAAAACCAAGAGCCTGCTCAGAGTCTAGATGGACATTTCCAACTGGGAAATGGAACTTCCCGTGTAAAGATGTGAAATCTTGGTCATTATAAACATCTACGCCACCTAAAAGGTCAATCAACTTCAAGAAAGA
>NZ_AJRE01000073.1:0-8148 GCF_000296955.1 Streptococcus sp. GMD4S | reverse complement strand
ATGGCAATTTAGAGGAGACTGAAATTGTCATCAAGACCCCCACTTTGACAGATGAAATTGCAGATTTGCAACGACTTTTGCAAGAGTCAAAGGCTCCGAGGTTGACTTTTTACAAGGGGACAGGTGAATATTATCTAGACCTGTCAGAAATTCTCTTCTTTGAAACAGAAGGGAGTAAGATTTATGCTCATAACCAGAAGGAAGCCTATGAAGTTCGCCTCAAGCTCTATGAGTTGGAGTCCATCTTACCTCGCTATTTCAGTCGAGTGTCCAAGTCAACGATCGCAAACATCCGTCAGATTTACTCAGTGGATAAGTCCTTTTCAGGAACGGGCACCATTTCCTTTTATCAGACGCACAAGGAGGTTCATGTCTCACGACATTACCAATCCCTCCTAAAAGAAAATCTAAGAAACATGAGGTAAAAAACATGAAAAAGAAAGCATTTGGTATTGTTTTATTGGTTTTAGCAGCTTGGATCTTGCTGCAAGGGAATTTTGGAATTCCTTCTTTGGATGGCAAGATATGGCCTTTGATTGGTATCGCCTTTTTTGCTTACCAATCAGTTGAAGCTTTGCTTCGTCGTCATCTAACATCAGCAGTTTTTACCGCTCTAGTAGCCTTAATGATTGCGAATCATTTTTATAACATTCTTCCTATTCCAAACCAGTCTTTGTTTTGGGCTAGTATCTTAGCAGTGCTAGGTGTTGGTTATCTGACGCATTCAAGTAAGTTCTGGAATGAAAAAAAATGGTGGTACGATGGGAAAAAAACAGTCGTCACGGATAAGGAAGTCGCTTTTGGTAGCGGGACCTTCTATAAGCAAGATCAAGATCTCGTAGATGACCAAGTGGAAGTCGCTTTTGGGGATGCTAAAATCTACTATGATAATGCAGAGATGCTAGGTGATTTTGCGACTTTAAATATTGAAGTGGCCTTCGGGAATGCAACCGTCTATGTTCCGCAACACTGGCGTGTCGATTTGAAAGTAGAAACCTCCTTTGGTGCAGCTAAGGCAGATGCTCCTGTAGCACCAACCAGCAAAACCTTGATTATCCGCGGGGAAGTCGCTTTTGGTAAACTTGGAGTTGTTTACGTTAAATAAAAAAAAGTCTCCGAATTTCCTTGCCAAAATAGAGAAAGTGTGATAACATAGTACGGTATGTGGTGCTAGCACATCCGCTATATTAGATCTAATAGGAGGAAAACACAATGGCTAAAGTATGTTACTTTACAGGTCGTAAGACTGTATCAGGAAACAACCGTTCACACGCGATGAACCAAACAAAACGTGCCGTAAAACCAAACCTTCAAAAAGTTACTGTTCTTATCGATGGTAAACCTAAAAAAGTTTGGGCTTCAGCTCGTGCTTTGAAATCAGGTAAAGTTGAACGCGTTTAATAAAAATGAAAAGACCTAACTGGTCTTTTTCTTTTGCTCTAAGGATAAAATCATTTGAAAAATAGAGTAAATATCCGCCGATACAGCATTCTGCTTTTACACTTGGGCTGAAATATGATAAAATAGAGTATCAACTAGTTGAGGTAAAAAAAATGACTGTAAAAATTAATACAAAAGATGGTCAAATCGAACTGACAGATGAAGTGATTGCAACCGTAGTAGGTGGTGCCGCAACTGAGATTTTTGGTGTGGTCGGTATGGCTAGTAAAAATGCCCTCAAAGACAATTTCCAAGCCCTTCTTGGTAAGGAAAATTATTCTAAGGGTGTTGTTATAAAAGCAGCCGAAGATGGTAGCATTGCAGTTGATGTTTATACCGTATTGAGCTACGGAGTAAAGATAAGCGAAGTGTCAAAAAACATTCAAGAGCGTGTTCGTTTTAGTTTAGAAAATCAACTAGGAATTACTGCTCAGACTGTGAATGTCTACATTCAAAATATCAAAGTTGTAGGAGAATAATCGTGTCAAAAATTACTACCAGTTTATTCCAAGAGATGGTGCAGGCTGCATCAACTCGTTTGAATAAGCAAGCAGAATATGTCAATTCATTAAACGTCTTTCCAGTTCCAGATGGAGATACTGGGACAAACATGGGAATGACCATTGAGAATGGTGCGAAAGAAGTAGCAGACAAGCCTGCTTCTACAGTTGGAGAAGTAGCGAGCATTCTTGCTAAAGGACTCTTGATGGGTGCGCGTGGGAACTCAGGGGTTATCACTTCTCAGCTCTTCCGTGGCTTCTCTCAGGCTATCAAGGAAAAAGATGAATTAACAGGTCAAGACTTGGCTCTTGCCTTCCAATCCGGTGTCGAAGTAGCTTATAAAGCGGTTATGAAACCAGTTGAAGGGACCATTTTGACTGTTTCTCGTGGAGCGGCTATTGGGGCTAAGAAAAAAGCCGAGGAGACAGATGATGCTGTTGAGGTCATGCGTGCAGCCTTGGAAGGTGCAAAAGCAGCTTTGGCTAAGACACCAGAAATGCTTCCAGTCCTTAAGGAAGTTGGTGTGGTAGACTCAGGTGGTCAAGGTTTGGTCTTCATCTACGAAGGATTCCTTTCAGCTCTTACTGGTGAATACAGTGCTTCTGAAGACTTTGTAGCGACTCCTGCCAACATGAGTGAAATGATTAATGCAGAGCACCATAAGTCTGTGGCTGGACATGTTGCAACTGAGGATATTACCTTTGGTTACTGTACAGAGATTATGGTAGCCCTCAAACAAGGTCCAACTTATTCTAAGGACTTTGACTATGATGAATTCCGTAACTACTTGAATGACTTAGGCGACTCTCTACTTGTTGTCAATGATGATGAAATCGTCAAAGTTCACGTCCATACAGAAGATCCAGGTCTTGTCATGCAAGAAGGTCTCAAATATGGTAGCTTGATTAAGGTAAAAGTGGACAACATGCGTAACCAACACGAGGCGCAAGTTGAAAAAGAAGCAACTCAAGGAAACAAGCCTGCTGAAACAAAAGAGTATGCCCTTATCGCAGTAGTAGCTGGTCAAGGTTTAGCAGATATCTTCCGTGCCCAAGGTGTGGATTATGTTATCGAAGGCGGGCAGACGATGAACCCTTCAACAGAAGACTTTATCAAGGCTGTTGAACAGGTCAATGCTCGCAACATCATCTTCTTGCCAAACAACAAAAATATCTTTATGGCAGCTCAGTCTGCGGCTGAAGTGCTTGAACAACCTGCTGTTGTGGTAGAAGCGCGTACAATTCCTCAAGGGTTGACCAGCCTTCTTGCCTTTGATCCAAGCAAATCAATCGAAGAAAACAAAGAACGCATGACTGCAGCCCTCGGTGATGTCATCAGCGGTAGTGTAACGACTGCCGTTCGTGATACAACTATCGATGGATTAGCAATTCATGAAAATGACAATCTTGGTATGGTCGATGGGAAAATCCTCGTGTCAAATCCTGACATGCACCAAACCTTGACTGAAACTTTGAAACATATGTTGGACGAAGATAGTGAAATCGTGACTTTCTATGTCGGTGAAGACGGAAGCGAAGAACTTGCCAATGAAATTGCCCAAGAAATCGCAGAAGAATTCGGAGATGTTGAAGTAGAGATTCACCAAGGTCAACAACCCGTATATCCATATCTTTTCAGTGTGGAATAATCGTGAAAATTAAATGAAAACAACAGAAGGAAGCTGGTTTTACAGCTTCCTTTTTCTATGCAAATGGAGTTATAAAGAAATTTATGTAGAAATGAACATTCTATTGGAAATTCTATTTACTATAAGTTATAATGATAAAGCTGTTATGTTAGATTAAGTATGAATATAAAGGAGAAATGATGAAGAAAAAATTTTTTAATCAATCTTTTTCCCGCTTTTCAATTAGAAAGTTAAGTGTTGGGACCTGTTCGGTATTGCTAGGAACCTTTATGGTGATGGCTACTTCTCCGGTGCAAGCAGATGAAGCTCAAGTCAACAATAAGGAACAACAAACGCAGGCAGAAATTCAACAAAAGGAAAAAAGTGCTGAGAATGGGCCGGAAGTCATTTCTGAGCCTCAAAAAGAATTGACACAGAACGAAGCGGTTAAGGAGCTGGAGGATAAAGCTGAACCGTCCAAAACAGAAGTATCTTCACCAGTCGCTCAGAGCCAACCAGTTTCTCAAGTTGACAATATCAAGGAAGCGAGTCAGCCTTCTTTAGATGAGGAGAAAAAGCAATCTATAGAATCAACTCAAACTGAGCAGAAAAGCAAGGAAGAAAGTGGCTCTAGCGGGAAAACTTCTTCTAGGCGCAAGAGATCGCTAGATGAAGTCAATGCTGCATTTCAAGCTCATTCGCCAATCAAGGATATCCATGCGGTAGATAGTGTCCGTGAATCCTTGACTTTTAGTATTACTGGGCATGAAGCAGACTATTCTGGTGGGTATATTAAAATTCATTTCCAAAATGGGAAGGCTATTAAATTGACCCCTTCTCCAGTCGGTGGTGTAAAGTTTAGCCAAGAAAAAGCGAATGGGGATCTTGATTTAAAGATAGAACCTGCGAATCTGAGAGGTGGGGCAAACTATAACTTCGTCTATACTTTTCAGATAGATCCTTTGACGCAGAATTGGGGAGGCGCTGTCCAAGCCCTTGGACCAGACCATAAGGTGACCGCAACTGCTAAGCTCTATGACAAAAATGGCAATGTCCTCAAAGAACTTGGAAGCATTGAACACACATGGAAAGTCTTAGAAAACGGTGTAGGTGGTCTGACACCAATGTCTAACAATCAGGTCATTGGCTATGATCGAGACAACGATGGTATCGTTGACGATGGTTCGTCGGTTGTGTCTTTCTACCTATTTAATGGTGCGAAAGATCCTAAGAATAATACGGCAAGAAATGATTATTTCAACTATGGAAATGGTGTCTTTGATGGTCGTATGATCAATGGTATGGGGATTAGTGATGTCGGGGGACATATCATTGATCCTGTCACTTCTTATACCTATAATGTAGATCTAAAAGAAGGTTATGAATTGACAGATGAAGCCAAAGCTTTGGGATGGACTGCCGATGCGACGGGTTACCATCTGACCATTAACAGAGCTAACAATCCGCTTCAAGATATCAATAACAATAAAAATAAGCTCATTCCAATTTCTTTTAAGTTAAAGAATGCCAAAGTAGCAGATATCAATAGAAAAGCGCAAAACCTAACTGTGACAGGTATCTATACAAAAGCAGATGGGACTAGTTATCAAAATACGGCCGTTCTTCCCTATACTCTCTTTGTTCAAAAAACAGATCAGCCAGAGTCTTCTCTCTTCGAATATAGACACTATAATCAGTCTGACTCGGAGATAATTCGTTCCTATGGTGAAACAGAATACCGTTCTTATGTTCGACTCTCATCAGTCGCTGAGGTTGAAAAAGATTATCCTATCAATGACTACACGGTCACCCATAGAATACAAGACCCACGAGAGTCTTATCGAGAAGTCAATGCGATTGAGGAGCGTTATTGGAATGAATTTTTCTCTTCACCGGATGCATCTGTAGAAGTATACAATAAAGCTACAGGTGAGTTGTTAGGGACTTTTAATAGTAACACTCGTAGCCTACGACTGACGGAAGAGCAAGATGTGAAGGAACTGGAGTACAAGTTTAAAAATATCAAGATGAGGAAGTCCTCAACAAATGATACATCAATGTTTGTTTTCCAGACCAAAACACGTTTTAATAATTGGGAAAGTCTCTATAAAGATTCGACAATCAGTAAGTTGGATTCTAGAACGGATTTCACATTTAACAATACTGGTAACACTGTTTCCTTATCTCAAACGGCCTCAGCTGAATTAACACGCGTTAGCCAGCAAATTTCGATGGTTGGACGCCGTCGGACAGATGTCTTTAATCGACACACAGATGCTTCTGGTTTTAAAGAAGATTTTATCACAAGGACTGCGGGTAAAGAAACTCCTACCCAGAACTTCGCAAACTTGACAGGAGTTTACCATCTGGCTTATTTGGCTGATCCACAATTAAACTTTAGTGGGAATCCTAATTTTAAGGTCTATTATAATTACAAAGATACTGGGAAAACTCTCTACTATGCCCAAGTAAAGGGGACTCCAGACTCCCCTATGCCTGCAACACTTTTGAAGTTAGAAAACAAGACGATTCCAAATGGGACCTACACCTATAAAGCGATTGCTTTTTGGGACGAGGAACTTCCTGACGTTCAAGCTCAGAATGGTTATGACTTGGGGGAGCTAGATGGGATTACAGTTACCTCGAAAAATTCAGTTTCTTATGACTTCGATGTGATCGTACAGGCTTCTGAAGCGAGTGGTGTCTACTCTGAAGTGAAGAGAGCTACAAATCAACACTTTGCCTATAATACTCAAGAACATTATCCTGGTGATGAGATTGATTTCAGAGTGACCTATAAAAACGCAGCGAAACAGCCTGTTTCAGACGTTTATGTTTTGTCATCCTTGCCGATGAAAGGTGATAAACAGCTAGAATCCAGAAATCGTGGCTCTGAATTTACAGTGAGTTTGACAAAAGCTCTAACACCACCTTCAGGCTGGGAAGTTCAATATAGTCGCACTGCGGGCACTGCTGCGGAAATTAATGCTTCACAATGGCTCACAGCAGATCAAGTGTCGGATTGGTCAGAGATTCGTGCAGTTCGTTGGCATTCGACTGCTCCGGTTGCTGCTGGAAGTAGGGTTCAATTTCCTATCAATGGAGCAGTTATCGGGCAAGATACTGCCCCAGGTGCTACGGCTTATCTTTCTTCGGCATTGGCAAATGGCAGTTCCAAGTACACTGAGTCCAATAATGTTTCAATCCAAATGTCTACCAAACTGTCATCTGCAAGTTTTACCTTTGTGGATGTAAATGATCCATCTAAGGAAGTACAACTAGGACAGGTAGACACAGTTGTAGGCAAACCTAATGGACCAATTTCTTATGATCCTGATCGTCGAATTAAGGAATTAGAAGATGCAGGATATGAACTGATTAGTAACGATTTTACAGATCATAACTTTGGTGACTTGGCTAGCCCAAGACAATTCAAGTTTCAGTTTAGACATAAGATTACAGAACTAACCGAAACTGTTCGTGGAACTCGTGAAATTAATTATGAGTATTACAGAAAAGCAAAAAATCCTGATTTATCGCTTCTTCCTCCCAGACATGTAGAATCCCATTCGTTTACTCGAACCAAGAGAATCGATCAGGTTTTGGCAAAAATGCATCCAAATGATGCGACAGCAGGTGTGACATACTCAGCCTGGTCTGCAGACCAAACTTGGTCTCAAGTGATTTCGCCTGAAATTCCTGGCTATTACCCAGGTGAAGATATTGACGCAAATACATTGTCGGGAGATGAGGCTCTTGATCAATATTGGATTAGTGCGATAAATCCGAGCGATGAAGAGTTGGAAAAAGAATTCTCTTGGGATAGGTTGGTGTATTATGTTCCGCTTCCAGTTGTACCTTCAGCAAGTGCAGCGAAATCTAAAGGCTTTCAAGGGCAGAAGCAGGCAGCGACGATTCAATTTGATGAGGATAGAGCAAGCGAGAGCGAGGTCCACTTTACAAAAGGGACAACAACCATTAATGGAGCAAAGAAATCCGTTGAACTAGTCCAAAGTAGTGTCTTTCTTTATGATGAGAATGGACAAAAGGTAACTTCGCTAACCATTGCCGACCAAGGGACGTACGATTTAGATCTTGTAAATAAAACAATTGTCTTTACTCCACTGAAAACCTTCTATGGTCCGGCAACTCCAGTTCGAGTTGGAGTGGTGGATAAAAATGGGGAGTCGGCTGTAACGACCTATACCCCAGTTGTTGAGAAAGTAACTCCGACTGGTTCAGGTGATAAGACAGAAGGACTTCAAGGTCAAGTCCAAGAAGGTAAAGTGACCTTCACGCCAGGTCATGACTCAGTTCCATTCCCAGCTGATTCAACTCCACTATTTGACAACGGTACAACTGTGAAGGAAGTGCCAAATGTTGGTAAGTTTGAAGTGGACGCAGAAGGCAAAGTGACCTTCACTCCGGACAAGCAGTTCAAGGGTGAAACACCAGAACTTGAATTGACTCGTGTTGATGCCAACGGAACTCCAGTTACTGTCAAGTACCAAGCGGTGGTGAAAGAAGTAACCCCAACCAGCACTAACGCAACCAGCACAGGTCCTCAGGGTGTTCCACAA
>NZ_AJRE01000072.1:0-8160 GCF_000296955.1 Streptococcus sp. GMD4S | reverse complement strand
CTGACTGTCCTTATGCAGCTATTGAAAACCCTGACAAGCACATCTATGGTATCCAATTCCACCCAGAAGTTCGCCATTCTGTATACGGAAATGATATCCTTCGTAACTTTGCCCTTAACATCTGTCAGGCTAAGGGTGATTGGTCAATGGACAACTTTATCGATATGCAGATCAAGAAAATCCGTGAAACTGTAGGTGACAAACGTGTTCTTCTCGGTCTATCAGGTGGTGTTGACTCTTCTGTTGTTGGAGTTCTTCTTCAAAAAGCGATCGGTGATCAATTGATCTGTATCTTTGTAGACCACGGTCTTCTCCGTAAGGGAGAAGCTGACCAAGTTATGGACATGCTTGGTGGTAAGTTCGGTTTGAATATCGTCAAAGCAGACGCTGCAAAACGCTTCCTTGACAAACTTGCTGGCGTTTCTGACCCTGAACAAAAACGGAAGATTATCGGTAATGAATTTGTTTATGTCTTTGATGACGAAGCTAGCAAGCTAAAAGATGTAAAATTCCTTGCTCAAGGAACACTATACACTGACGTAATTGAGTCTGGTACAGACACAGCCCAAACCATCAAATCACACCACAATGTTGGTGGTCTTCCAGAAGACATGCAGTTTGAATTGATTGAACCATTGAACACTCTTTATAAAGACGAAGTCCGTGCCCTCGGTACTGAACTTGGCATGCCAGACCACATTGTATGGCGCCAACCATTTCCAGGACCAGGACTTGCTATCCGTGTCATGGGTGAAATCACTGAAGAAAAACTAGAAACTGTTCGTGAGTCTGATGCTATCCTTCGTGAAGAAATCGCTAAAGCTGGTCTTGACCGCGATATCTGGCAATACTTCACTGTCAATACAGGCGTTCGTTCAGTAGGTGTTATGGGTGACGGTCGTACATATGACTATACCATTGCCATTCGCGCCATTACTTCTATCGATGGTATGACAGCTGACTTTGCCAAGATTCCTTGGGAAGTCCTTCAAAAAATTTCTGTACGTATCGTTAACGAAGTAGACCACGTTAACCGTATCGTCTACGATATTACAAGTAAACCACCTGCAACCGTGGAGTGGGAATGATTTATAAACATGATTTGAAGTGAAATGGTTGATTTAACAGCATTTTCAGTTGTTATAAAAGGTTAAAAATAAATCAAAATTGATTGGTTCCCCACCAAAAATCCCACCAGAAATAAAATATGGTGGGGCTTTTTTTGTTTTAAGGATGTAGAAGCAAAATTTATTTAGGAGTGACGATAGTATATATACTTAAAATAGAAATACACCATTTTAGTGAATCTTAGATTTTTCTTGAGAAAATATAGTTGCTAAGATATCAGCATAAAGTTCAGGCGTTAAGTCTTGTTTTTGAACCTTCTCCAGTAATTGTGAAAAATATTCCTTCTCAGTACCCTTTGTATTAGAAATAATACCTAACAAAAATCTATTTAATTCACCAGCTGCTTTTTCTGAGTTGTAGGATTCATAGTATTTTTGATAAAATTTATCGTATTTCTCGTTTTTTTTGAGTAAGTTCGCTTCCTCTTGCTTATCTAACAATTGTTGATAAGAGACATTAAGATCAAGCCAATCTTTTTCAAACTGCTCGAGTAATTTGTCTGATACTTTTTTCCTATTATAATATAATTTTATCAAAGGTATAATATCTATCCATACCTGATCGATAAAAACTTTAACAATCTTGTCTTTAAAGATAAGTAAAGGCTTATCATCACATGTATGCACACGATATCCATTTGTCTGTAATTCATTTATCAGGTCTTCAATATGAGTTTCTGATGTATTAACTATATATTGTTTTAGCCATTGTGGCATATTAGGATTTTGGATATGCCAAGACGCACTCAAATATTTACAATCATTTCTTCTGGTTTCACCTTTTTCTAGACGACCTGGTACTCGTGTGCTAGAAATGGTATATTTTTCAATAATATCTCCCTTTTGATAATATTCATTGTGAAAGCGTTCGTATTTATTGGGTCTATGAATTTTTGTTCTATAAATTAGTTTCATTACTATTCCTTTATTTTTCATAGTTTGTCAAATAAAGCTAGAAATTTCACCTGGATCATTTAAAATTGATACAGAGTTTTGTAGTTCAAGGACCTCCTTGAGATTCGATTTCTCTTATCAGCTAGAGTTGATATGAATATTTGGGAAAGTCCACTGAAATCCATCCTCCTTAGAAAATAAAACATTAGAATGTTCATGTTCCTGGAACATCCAAAAGATATAAACTCAGTATAAGTATATCATAAATAACAACATTTTGACTTTCCGAAAAATAACTATTTTCCAGAAAGTTTAACACTTGCCATTACAATAGACATTTCTGCATATTCCTCTTATTACAGAAATTTTTTGAGGTAATAATGTTATAAAATTGCTAATACAAACAAATCTAATTCTGGTTATGTTTCACAACTCTACTATTACGGATTTTTTTGTGTTTATTACATCTAATATATTTTGAATTAATTATCTAAAATAAGCTCAGTTATTTACTTCTCTGTGAATTTTACAGGCAATTCTTTTTGAGAATATCGAGTTGTTCATGGATTCTAATATTTTAGTGTTAATATAAAAATATGACGCTATTACTAGTAACTCGCTATTAATATAATCAGTTATTACATCATTGACTATTTTCAATACTGATTTAAAATTCATGCCTTTTGTTACTTGTTTCCTACTTTCTTCTTGAACAGCCCAAATTATATCTTCTAAGTTTTTTTTAATATCTAAATGAGTTAGTCTATTTTTCAAATCCATCAACTTAATATAATTTATATATTCAGGAGGTAGATCAGCATCAATAATTTCTAACTCAGTTAGTGTCTTTAACCTAATAGGAATATTTTCAATAGGAAATTTAACCTGGAAAGGATGGACTACCGGCAATTGAGGTAATTCAGTTTGTTTATAAATTCTATTACAAATCGTGCACATTGGAATTAAATTTTCCTGCATAAGACACAGAATAGGAAAGTATTGTTTGTTTAAAAAATGATCTAAATCTCTACTGCCAATATTTATTCTTTGTTGACAAACAGAACAATAAGTACAATACGTTCCTCGAGAAAAATATTCTTTAATATTTCCAAATTTTAAGTCATATGTATTTTGTAATTTTTTACTACTTTCATTAAATACATAGTTATACATTTCTTTATAACTAAAATAAGAATCTTCGTTATATTGATTATAAAAAGTAATTATTTCCTGAACACTATCTGGTACATCACATTCCATATTTAATTTAAGATAATTAAAATAATTAGATTTAAAGAATTTATCTTGTTTAATAATCTCTTCTTTTATATTGCTATCTAATAAATAATCAATTATTTTTCTTAACTTAGGGAGTCTATAATATACAAATTTCAAATTATCAAAATTAGTATTTAGAATTACAGATTTATCTACGCCATTATTACTCTCTTCAAGCAGTCTACTAATGTCTGCTGTCAATACTGTTAATTTATATTTTCTACTCATATTCACCTCCTTCTTCTATTACCTCTTCGTAATATGAAATATTTTCTTCTGTTAATATGCGATCTAAGAGTTTATTCTGAATTGTCCCATAAGCTATCTTGTCAATTTTATCTATTGCTTCCAATAAATTAATTTTTGAAAGTCTTTCTATATTCCTTACTTCTTGTTGGATAAATTGATTATCTGAATAGTCAACATCAAAAATATATTTTAAAATACTATCAATACTAGCAGCAAATGTTTCTTCCTTTACACTTCTAACACTATTTCCCTCATTATTTGCATCTAAATAAAAAATTTGATCCTTGGAAAACATACCTACAATAAGTGGAGACTGACTTGCGATTATAAAGTGGCAATTTAAATTTGAGAAACATTTTCTAAGTATGTAATAATATTGATTTATCCATTTAGGATTTAAATGAATTTCTGGTTCATCAATTAAAATAAGTGAATCATTCTCAATATACAAACTTATCTCCATAATACGAAGAAATATTGAGAACTCACCTGAACTTAGTTGAGATATTGAAGTATATCTATTACTTTTTAAAATTACTAAATCATCAATTAAAAAATTATTAGTTTTTTCAAGAATATCAAAATCTAAATTCATTAGAATTTTGTAATCTTCCTTAAAATTAGATTGATAAAATTCTTCTATGTCAGTTACCGAAAGTAACTTTTTATAATAATCATCATATTTAACATCTTTACCGTGATTAAATTTTATATTTTTATATAGTTCTTTTAAATAAACTAAAACTAAAAAAATACTAAACGATTCTGGTTGTTCAAATTTAAAAAAATAATTATTTAAACCATGGTATGTAAAATACGACTTCCCTTTATCCTCTAATTCATTTAATTTGTCCAATGTCTTAAACATTTTTTCTCTTATATCTGCCAACTTTTTAACACGTAGTAAGATATCTGGATATGAGTAGAATTCATAATTAAAATATTGTCCTCTTGTAATAAATTTAAGAAATTCTTCATCCGTTTTTTTATAATAATCTTCAGTTTTTATTTTTTTATCTGAAAACCGTGGTATAAATTCCGTATTTAAATAATTAACCACTATTTCTTCGTATTCTTCTGACTTTTTTTGTGCATTAAATAATCCATATATTTCATCAAATAATTCATTCCTCTTATACATTAATTCCACAAAGGATTTTATTAATATCTGTTCACTCTGTTCGATATAAGAAATTCTTTCATGAACTTTTTTATAAACATCGTTATTATATGATGAAATTGCATCTGAAAAAAGTTTTCGAATCTTTGCTTGATTTATTGATTCTATAAGGAATAATTTATTAGAACTATCTAACTCAAGTAAATTTGACACCGCTTTTTCTACATTAGCAAAGTGTCTATCATTTTTTATAATGCATTTATAATACGAGCTACACGCTAATGAAATTATTTTATCATGAGTATGGATAGGATAAATAACTTCCGTATTCTTCTGATCCGTTCCTTCTTCTACTTTCTTTTCATTTTTCTTAGATTTGATTTTAAAAAATACCCTGCTACTTTCCCTCAAAGTCTTATTGCTAATTCTATCAAATGGCGAATAAGTAGATAAAATTATCTTTTTTAAAGAACCTTCTTCAAGTTCAACTGATGATGGCTCCTTGGAGTCATATTCCTCAGAAAATTTACCTAATAATACTTCAAAAAAAGTACTTTTCCCAGACCCATTATTTCCTAGTATCAAACTATATGTATTGTTATCTTCTTCTGAATTACTGTTAAATTCAAATTTAAAGTTTTTATCTGCAAAAACATACTCAACTTTACTTATTCTCACGATTCACTCCGTTCTATTATTTATAAGTTATAACTCCAAATAATTTAATAATTATCTAACAATCTCTTCTACACTTAACAAAACTAAATGAAAAAGTGATTTTAAAAAGAAATCTAATATCATCTTGATATTTTAATTTTTACTTAAATCTTAATTTCATTTCCTGCATCCATTGAGGAAGAACTTTATTCAATTCCATGTTGAGTTTAAGTTTGCTTCCTGCAAATTGATTTGTTGCCTTAGTTGCATCAAGTGTTTTTACGAGATCTTCCCTGAATGGAATTTCTTCTGGCTTTTTCAAGTCATAAGATTTCAGTGATTTAGCAAGTAGTAGACTATCTAGTCCCCACTCTGTCGCAAATTCTTTGACAATATTCATTTGTCTATTTTCCTGCCATGCATTGAAGGCAGTGTCATCCCAAATGCTTCATCGTCCCAAGAAAATTCGTAATATTGTTTTACTTTACTTAACTGCGTTGCTGCGTCGGTGAATGCTTGTCCAAAACGATCCATCAACTTTAATAGAAACCCAATTTGTAAGCTCTTCTAACTCATCTTTTAAATAGTCGAATTTATCAGCCAGTTTAATTACTCCATCAGAATATTTCTTAACCAGAACTCTACTAATATTTCCACCACTTCGTATTCTGATAAATCATTTATAATTGAAAAAATATGATTTGAATGAAAATACTTGTTTAAAAATTATTTTCAGAAATTAGAATAGAAACTTTTTTAGCATCTCAAATTATAAAATTAAAATAACTAAATTACTTCTGAACTGTATATGTTCTTTTGTACTTTAAGATACTCTTTTAGATTAATAATTTTGTCGTTATGATTAGTTTTTCTTTTAGTTTCATTATGATATACAAAGTTGTTTGCTTCAGCAAACTGCTCTGTATAAGTCTTAACCAATTCAAATAATTCATCAAGAGAGGTATCTAATTCTAATTTCTTTAGCAGAGATTCATTTTTATTTAAGAAATTTAAAAACTTATCAATATCTTTTTCAGTCAATTCTCCTTTTTGAGCGGTAATTAAATACTGAGTTAACCTCTTTATTAAAGATTTTGATACACTATTCATCTGCATACTGCGATAACTGTAATAACCAACTCCTCCCACAGCTAAAACTCCTGCACCTATTAGTCCAACTTTTATAGCCTTATTGCCGATTAATTTATTTGCAGTATCTTTAGAAAAATCTACAGCTTTGAGATGCTTAATAATCTGTCCCTTATTATTTCTGATAACAGAACCAAATTGTTTGTATATACCTGATACTAAGCCCCTTTGAATATCGTTGGGTATAACTAAATTAATACTATTAATAACCATAATAAAAACTCCCTTATATAAACTTCTCTTAAATTATACCATCAACAGTGACTATTTGACACTAAAATAATATTTTAATTTAGTAAATGTAAAATTACTTATATATTGTGTAACTAAGATAATAGACTTCGATAAAATGAAAATAAGTATTTATAGTTTCTGCTTCTGTTTTATTCTACCTGAACAACAATAATATACTCTATAATGTCTAACGGGTGGTTTATTTGTCTCGCACCTTACGGAGCGAGACGGACTAATAGTCACATAATAATAAGGAAAGCACTTCTGCTTTCCTTTTTTATTTACGTTTTTTCTTCGCTTTTTTCATTTTGTTGGCCATACGTTTCATAGACTGTTTCATGGCAAATTCACCGATTTTACCTTTGAGTCCGCCACCAAACATCTGGCTCATATCTGGCATGCCTGCTCCTCCGAGACCTGACATATCCGGCATTCCACCTTGTCCCATCATGCCTTCAAGGGCAGACATATCCATCCCTCCCATATTTGACATATTTTTTGGAAGGTTATTTGGATTGATTCCCATTTGCTTCATCATCTTGTTCATATCGCCAGACATGACACCTTGCATGAGCTGTTTGGCCTGGTTAAAGTCTTTGATAAATTTATTGACTTCAACAAAGGTATTTCCAGAACCTGCAGCGATACGACGGCGACGGCTTGGATTTAACAAATCGGGATTTTCACGCTCCTCAGGTGTCATGGAAGATACAATGGCACGTTTGCGCGCAATCTGACGCTCGTCCACCTTCATGTTTTGAAGGGCTGGATTGTTAGCCATACCTGGAATCATCTTGAGCAAGTCTTCCATTGGTCCCATATTTTGCACCTGATCCAATTGATCAATGAAATCATTGAAATCAAAGGTGTTTTCGCGCATCTTCTCAGCCATTTCAAGGGCTTTTTGCTCATCGTATTCCTGAGAAGCTTTCTCAATCAAGGTCAGCATATCCCCCATACCAAGGATACGGCTTGACATACGATCTGGGTGGAAGGTTTCGATATCTGTTATCTTTTCACCCGTACCAGTGAACTTGATAGGTTTTCCAGTGATGTGGCGAACAGACAAGGCCGCACCACCACGAGTATCCCCATCAATCTTGGTAAGGATGACACCAGTTACTTCCAACTGAGCATTAAACTCACGGGCAACATTAGCCGCTTCCTGACCGATCATGGCATCAATGACGAGGAGGATTTCATTTGGCTGAGCCAGTGCTTTAACATCACGAAGCTCATTCATGAGAAGTTCATCGATTTGTAAACGCCCTGCCGTATCAATCAAAACATAGTCGTTGTGGTTGGCCTGCGCTTGCTCCAAACCTTGGCGAACAATCTCAACAGCTGGTACTTCTGTTCCAAGTGCAAAGACTGGAACATCAATCTGCTGTCCAAGTGTTTTCAACTGGTCGATGGCGGCTGGGCGGTAAATATCCGCAGCAATCATCAAAG
>NZ_AJRE01000071.1:0-8204 GCF_000296955.1 Streptococcus sp. GMD4S | reverse complement strand
AAAAAGGCACTGAAACGTTTAGCAACGTAACCAAATAGCGGAATTTGAGAGAACTTTTCAACCCCAACAAAGCGAATGACAGACAAGACTAACATTGAACTTCCTGCCAAGAGAGCTAGAATGGTCGAGAACCAACGATAGGCAATCCCACTAACCGTATACATGATGAGCGCCACTAAGACCAAGATGGTCGCATTTCCCAAGTCTGGGAAAATTCCCAAGCTACCAATCAGAACCAGCAGAACAAAACGCCAGTCATTAAAAGCTCGAGGCAGCCACTGATTCTGTGTCAAAACCTGGAAGTCATAAACCGCAATCTCATCTTGTTGTTTTGAAAATCGATGTGCCAGGTACCAGATGATGATAATCTTAAGGTATTCCGCAGGCTGAATCGTTACAGGTCCTACAGAGATCCATCCGTATGCTCCATTGACAGGTGTTCCGACCAGTCGCGCCAGAGCTAAAAGAACCATCTCCACAATCATTACGATAAAAATAAGACGCCCATTTCTTAGGAAACCTAATTTTAATTTATAGATTAAGGCAATCAGAACCAAACTAGCTATCCAAAAGATCCCCTGGTTACGCACCAATTGAAAGGCACTTTTCCCTTCTTCGATCAAGGTTGCACTCGTTGTCGAGTACACCACAATCAGACCCAAAATCGATAAAAGGAAGTAAGGAATCAAAATGGAATAGTTTAGTAGGTGCCTTTTACTAATTTTCATATTTCACCACTCTAATAGGAACAGACGTTTCTGTTCCCAATTCCGTTTTATTTTCTAGTTTTGATTGCTATTATACCACTTTTTCAGAAAGAAAAAAACTCTTATCCTTTAATCCTTCGAATTTTACTCATTTTCTAGTATCAGGTATAAAAAAACAAATCTCTTTTGAGATTTGTTTTTTGATTTCTTAGTTAGATGAAGAGCTGCTGCTTGAGCTTGAGTCACCACCACCGATGTATTGGGTGAAGATGTTTTGGAAGGCTTGATCCTTAACCTTGATGTTTGCTGCTTGCAATTCTTTACCAATTACTCCTTGAACAAAGGCTGAATCATTTTGTTTTTGAGTCAAGATGATGGTCTTCAATTTTTCTTTATAATCCTCTATATTAGAAGATTTTTCTGTTTTCTTCGTTACTTTGATGATGTAGAACTGACTGCTGTAGGCTTGTGTTCCAGTAGCTGTAATCACATCAGAAACCCCGTTCACATCCAAGGCAAAGGCTGCTTTCTTGACTTGTTCTGGAAGTTCTGTAGAAGCAGAGTCAAAAGTGATTTCTCCACCATTTTCTTTTGTTTTGTCGTCGTTAGAGTTGTCTTTTGCCAACTGAGCAAAATCTGCACCTTCTGCTTTAGCTTTCTCAAGTACTTCTTTTGCCTTGTCTTCATTATCCAAACGGATGATTTGAGCTGTTACATCTGGTGTGTAAGACTCAAAAGCTTTTTGGTAAGCTTCGTCTGTCAACTCACTCTCAGCAGCCTTCTTAACTGCCAATTCAACCAATTTGCTAGTGCGGATTTGAGCTTTACGAGTCTCAGGTGTCATACCTGCACGTTGAAGCACGCTGTTGTAGCTATCGCCGTATTTCTTTTGTTCTTCAGCAACGGCATCATCCACATCTTTATCCGTTACCTCTGATCCATATTGTTGTTCAAATACTTTTTGGATGGTCATATTGAGCAAGACTTGTTGTGCAGTTGGATTGTTCTTTACTTCTTCAAAGAATTGATGCTCTGTAATCACATCGCCCTTCATGCTGATCAAATCTTTTCCTTCAGAACTGTTTGAACAAGCTGCAAGTGTTGCTACTGATAAAAGTGTGATGGCTCCTGCCATAAGTTTTTTCTTCATTTTTACTCCTTTTACGGTAAGTGTTACCTTATCTATTTTACTATAATTTCTTAAATTTTTCTGAAAATCATTCGCTCTCAGGAAGCTCTACTTCTGCTAGATTCTTTCGTAGCATGAGAATACCATCTCCAAGTGGAACTAGAGTTGCTGTTAAACCTGGATTGTCCAAAGTTGCGTCGAAAAGTCTTTGCAAACCACGGTAAATGGTTCGTTGACCACGGCGGACTTCCATGATGTCCTTGGCAACATCTCCTCCTTGGAAAATATCATCCAAGACCACTACTCCACCAACTTCCAAGTGCTTGAGGATTTCTGGTAGAAAGACGATGTACTTGGACTTGGCCGAATCCATAAAGACAAAATCATATGTTTCTGTCAAAGTAGATAAAACATCAACAGCATCACCTTCAAGTAAGGTGATTTGCTTACGACTGTCAAACTGGGCAAAGTTTTCCTTGGCAAAGCCTATCATCTCAAGATTACGGTCAATGGTTGTAATCTTGGCATCTGGCGCATGTTCCGCCATCAAGAGGGCTGAAAAACCAATTGCCGTCCCAATCTCCAAAATGTTCTTGGGCTGTATGGTCTCCATGAGAAATCGAAAATACGCGACCGTTTCATGGGGAATGATGGGAATGTTCTCCTTGCGAGCAAAGGTCTCCAATTCTTTCAAAGAACCTGTCACCTGCTTTTGACGCTGGCGCATGAGTTCAACGATTTCTTCCTTGACGACGGGCCGACGCATATTGTGATTGGCATTTTTACTATAAGACTCTACCATCTTAAGCTAGTCCCAATTTTTCAACAAGGGCTTCAAACTCGTTCAAGCGACGTTCAAAGACTGCAAAGGCATCGTTGAGATAGTCTTCCTTCTCCATATCCACTCCCGCTTTTCTCATGACATTGAGTGGATAGTCTGACTTACCTGCCTTGAGGTAGTCGATATAGCGGTCACGATCTTCTTGACTACCATGGACAATCTTTTCAGCTAAGGCTGAAGCAGCTGCAAAACCAGTTGAATACTGATAAACATAGTAGTTATAGTAGAAGTGAGGAATGCGTGCCCACTCGTATTGGATCTGAGGATTGTCTTCCTTGCTGAGTCCATAGTACTCTTGGTTCAAGTCAGCGTAGAGTTTATTGAGGAAATCACTTGTCAAGACTTCTCCATTTTGGTCTGCTTGGTGGATAGCATGTTCAAACTCAGCGAATTGAGTTTGACGGAAAACTGTTCCACGGAAACCATCTAGGAAGTTATTGAGAATTGCAAAACGAGTTGCATCATCTTCTACTTCTTCCAGTAATTTCTCCGTCAAGATATTTTCATTTGTTGTTGAGGCAATCTCAGCCAAGAAGATAGAGTAATCTCCGTAAACATAAGGTTGGGTTTCTCGAGTATAGCTAGAGTGCATACTGTGACCTGTTTCATGGACAAGGGTAAAGAGATTGTCTAGATTGTCCTGCCAGTTGAGAAGCATAAAGGCATTGGTATCGTAAGAACCACCAGAGTAGGCACCAGAACGCTTGCCTTGGTTTTCATAGACATCAATCCAACGCTCACTGAAGGCACGTTTAACACGGCTCAAGTAGTCGTCACCCAAGACCGCCAAGGCCTCTTCTGCTTTTTTCAAGGCTTCTTCGTAGGTAAAGCTATAATCTACTGACGAAAGCGGTGTGTAGACATCGTACATCTTGAGGTCGGAAATACCCAAGATTTTAGAACGAAGTTCTAGGTAACGATGCAAGAGCGGCAAATGCTTGCGAACTGCTGCTACTAGATTGTCATAGACACTTTCTGGAACAAAATTTGCTGCGAGGGCTGCATGGCGAGCACTCTTATAGTTGCGAACTTTTGCTCGGTAGTTTTGCACCTTAACATTTGTCTGCAAAGTCTTAGCATAAGTATGTTGGAATTGCTCGTAAGTCGCATAAAGGGCTTCATAGGCACCACGACGCACTTCACGGTTTTTAGACTCCATCAAATGGATGTAAGTACCGTGTGAGAGTTGCACTTCCTTGCCTTCGTCATCAAGGACATATGGGAAGCTAATATCCGCATTGTCCAAAATAGCGAAGGTTTCACTAGCAGCGCCAAAGATTTCTCCTGCTCCAGCAAGCAATTCTTCCTCACGTTGCGAAAGAACATGGTCTTTCTTTTGCAAGAGCTTGTCAAAAAAGTGTTTGTAAACTTGGAGTTTTGGTTGAGCTTCTAGGAAGGCCGCATACTGCTCTTCGCTAATCTCCATAAACTCAGGTTCATAGAATGAAAAGGCTTGTTCTAACTGACTGTATAGGGTCATTGCCTTGGCATAGTACTCTTGATACTTGGCTTCACGCGTGTCCTGGTCATTTTTCATATGTGCATAGACATAAAGCTTTTCAACTTGGCGTTCCAAATCAAGTGAAAATTCTGTAATCTCAAGCAAACTGTCTGCACTATCCAAGAGATGCCCCTCATACTGGGACGCTGTTTGTACTTTTTCAGTTAAATCTTTCAAGGCTTCTTCCCAAGCCTGGTCTGTTGGGTAGATTGTTGAAAGATCCCATGTATCTTTTTCATTTATTTCATGTCGTTGTAAAACCATAAGATTCCTCCATCCTTTCTATTTTACCACATTTTTTGAGAAATATAAGTGATAAAAGGCTGGTGGATAGAGCTTTTGGAGATTATTTTTCTGATTTTTTTGATAGTAAGCCTGAAAATTTCTATAATAGCTAGCCAAATCCGTTTCAATCTGCAAAAAATCACCTGATGCTATCGGTCTGACCTGGGGATACCAGTCGTCAAGTTGACGGTTTAATAGATTGTCTCCTTGATAATAAGCTTCCTCCTGTTTTTTCATCCAGTAGGGCGTTTGATAGTACAACTGCTGGCGAATGTAGTGACAGATAGTTGAATCTTGCACAACTGCAAAACGAGGCAGTTTTTGTTTCTGATAAGGAAATCGTAGAATTTCCAAGAGATTTCCTTGACCATAGGGAAATTCTTTGACCTGAAAATGAAGCTTGCCACGTAGGTCCTGATGCAGAAGATATTTGAGTCTCAAAATTTTCCTTTTGAGATCCAGTTCCCAAACAAAGAAACCCATATTTTGACTAAAATAGAGAAATCCCCTTTGCAATTGTGTTAATCGCTCTTTTAACCAGAGTTTTTCTCCCAGTAGCCAGATAACCTGATAGCCCTGGCTGCGGTATCCTTGACTTCTATCGCCTAAAAGCTTTTGAGACAAGGGACTGCACTGAACTTCTAGTGCTAGTTTCCCATTGACGAGAACATCCGCAACCTGCTGAATCTCGGGCAGACTATATTCCAAGGCGACCTGATTGTCCTTCTTGGCCCAATGATAAAGGGCCTCTTTGTTGCCCATGTGTTCTGGACTTTCATTCTCGAAAATAGCGATGCAATCCCTTAACCTTTCATGGGCAAAGTGCGTTCGAATACTCTGTCCTTGGCGTAATCGTAGTCTGCCCCCACAGGCTGGACAAGTATAAGCTTGCTTGGTCACATCTTTTTCAAGGGCATTCACCAAATTCCCCTTGGCATCTCTGGCTACAAACATGGGCTACCTCCTTTTCTCATTTATTCGAAAAAGAAGAAAAAAAGACTGGAATTCCAGCCTTTCTTAATATTATTTCTTATCTTTTTTGTCTCTTAGAATATTTTTTTAGCATGGGAATGAGATTGGGAATCTGCTCACTTCTAATGACCAGCACGCCGTATTCTTGGCAGCGATTGGCATAAGCTGGATTGATTTTCCCCGTACAAACAATCAACTTGAGGCAACTCTCCCCAGCAAAATGATTGGCATAGACTTCTAGTTCGTTGATGGCTTCAACTGATAAATCTGTCATCTTGCAGGAGATAAAGGTAATCGAGCGGCCCTTTCTCAGAATAACATCAATCTCATTTTGAACATTGTCTGCCTCTGGAAAGATGCCATTCCAATCAATCTCACCGCCTATCATGCACTCATCAAACAGCTGAGATTCAAGCGCCAAGAGATAGAGATATACCTCTAAAATATGTCCCTTATTGCGGCAAAAGACTTGAGCTTCTTGACTTGGAAAGCTGTATGCTACTCGTTTCTTGTCCTCGCTTTCAATACAAAGCATCCCTGCTTCCACAAGTAAAGGGATGAGGGATTCTGGATAGTGATAATACCTGCCATTGTTTTCCAGTATCTTTTCTGTCTCAGCATGCAGGTCATTGGTCTTAGCTAGAGAGAAAAATTGGGTCACTTGATACCAGTGGGCAGGATTGGCAATGGCAGAGCTGGCTAGCTTTTTGATGGCTGCAATTTGCTGAGCTGAGTGGATAGGGCGTTTTGATTTGAGCATTTTTCCACCACGCAAGGCTATCAACTGTTGGATGCTTAGGGTTGGAATGTCCATGTCTTCTTTTTCTAACTGACCGGCTACCCACTTGTATTGTTTTCTCTGCTCGACATCCATGGCAACGATGGGGAGCTGCCGATCCAAGCCGTATTGATAGAGAGATAAGGCTAGTAGCGAATCCCCACCAAAAACATCGAGAAGGACTTGGTCATAGCCTGCTAGACAATAATCTAACTGGTCTGCTAGTTGTTCTAAGGATAACTGACGAAAGGTCACTCGTTGAATATGAGGTACCTCTTCCATGATAAACTGACGGAGAGAGAGCTTCTCTTCATTGCTTATTTTCGTCAAAGATAGAAAAAGAATCTCGTCACAATCACTGATAAAGGCTTGGTAGACATTCTTTTCCAATACATGCCGATCATACAGCTCCACCAAAAGACTCGTCATTGGACCACCTCCATCATCTACACTTTCTCAAGCCGAGAGAAAAATAATACAGCTCTACTGCTCACATTTCCTACTTCTAGTATAGCATAAAATCCTGCTTCCCCACTCTACCATCGCAAATAAAAATGAATAGAAACCTTGTAAAGTGGTTTCTATTCGCTTGTAAAGATTTGATTTACTTGATTTTCTTGGCTAGCATAGTCGCAAAGCGTAGTTGAATGCGATTACCATTTTCATCACGACGGTGCAGATGTCCTGGGTTTTCATTGTACTTAATCAATTCCCAATCCTTGTAGTAGTCCGCCAACTCCCCTTCTTTAAAAGTGAATGGGAAGTTGATTGAGCAAGGATAATCCTCTGTATCCATGGCACAGACGATAAGATTGTAACCACCGACCGTGGTGTGCTCCTGCATATTTTGGATAATAGCTGGAATGCGGTTCGCTTGTAGGAACATCAGAACAACTGTTGAAACGATAAAATCATAGTCTTGGCTAACACTGGCAGAATTGATATCATAAAGTCCGACAGGCATGTCTAGATCCTCTTGTTCCACAATGCTTTGCAAGATTTCAAGGGACAATTCATTTTGATCCACAGCTGTCACATCAAAACCATTCTGTGCGAGAAAGAGAGAGTTACGCCCCTGACCACAACCCAAATCCAAGGCTCTTCCAGGTTTCACCGTCTGCATAGCCTCTAGGACCTCTGAATGGACTGGATTAGTCTGGTATTTCTTAGGGAAATAATCCTCAGGTTTACAATAAAATTCCAAGTACCACTCTACATCGTCTGTTGCAGCCTCTACTCGGTGCCAGGCTTGCGGTTGCGCCATGGGATTGTCAGCCCCTGCCTCAAAGAGGTGTTCAGCTAGAACCTCACCATCTTCAGTCAACTCAATAAACTTGAGAGCCCCTTTCAACACAGTAATTTTTCCCCAAGTGCCGACTTTAGTATTGTGCTTTTGCTGAACAGCTTCAGGCATGGTTTGTTTATTCCACAAGGGCATCCGTTTATAGGCAATTAATTTTTCCATTTTACTTCCTCTTCTTAACGCTGGTTGACAGCTTTCATCACACGCGCGATGTCGCGGTTTTGTTCACGACGCTTGATAGACTCCCGTTTGTCATAGTCATGTTTCCCTTTAGCAAGTCCTAAAAGGAGTTTAGCATAACCATCTTTAATATAGACTTTAAGGGGAACAAGGGTCATTCCTGTCCCTTTGGTCTCTTGTTCCAATTTTTGAATTTGTTTTTTATGGAGCAAAAGTTTACGACGACGTTCTGGTTCCTGGTTCCAGATATTGCCCTCTTCGTAAGGGGCGATATGAACATTGCTCAGCCAGACTTCCCCATTTTTTACTTGGGCAAAGCCGTCCTTGAGATTGATTCGAGCAGCTCGAACGCTCTTGATTTCCGTTCCTGTCAGCACCATTCCTGCTTCAAGCGTATCAACGATTGTATAGTCGTGGTGCGCCTTTTTATTTTGTGCGACGACCTTTCCCTCGCCCTTTGCCATGCTTGGCTCCTTTCTTAGCTACTTCTTTGTAAAAAGGTTTCTTG
>NZ_AJRE01000070.1:0-8781 GCF_000296955.1 Streptococcus sp. GMD4S | reverse complement strand
ACCATCGATTGCTCCAAAAAGAATGGATGATGCAAATCCAATAGTAAGAGTTCCCGTAAATCTTGACTCGCAACATCTGAACGTTTGAGTTTTAATTCCCAGTTTGTTTCATTTTTTTCATAGACAAACGACTGTCCACCAAATTCAAATTTTTCTTCAGCCACCTATATCTCCTCAATTTCTACTAAATCTCCTGTCGTCATAGGATAATCAGACAGATGTTTCCCTTCATCAATCAACAAACCTTTATTGACAATTCTTAATTGATATTTTTTTCGCTTGATACCTGGATTAAAAATCGTATCCACTTCTCGCACCAGCCGGCGCACTTCAATTCGCCGTGGAATGCGAATATCCACATCTCTTTCTCTCAAACGTAGGGTAATATTGATATGTTGCTCCACCTTTTACACGCCTCCTATGCCTGGTTTATCCTTTTCTAAGTTATTTAGACAGACTAGTTAAAAACTTAGTCCATCCCTTCTACCATCACACGATAACTCATTACTGCCGTTGCTCCAAAAAGCAAGAAAATCAACACCACATAGAATATCTCTGGAAGAAAGTCATTCAGACCACCTTTTTCTACATGGCCTATATTTGTTTGAAATTTAATTGTTTTTTGAGCATTGGGCTGAAACAACTGTTCTTCAGAAGATTTTTTCACTGGTCTCTGTATAGCAGAAAACAGTTGGCCCCTTTCTGTGATCAACTGTTCCTCTTGATGCTGTTGCATGTCCTGCAACCTCTTTTGAGTTGCTTCATTAAAAAGCTCCTTGGTTTGTTCAGACTGTAGACCAAATTTCAATCCCTCTTTCTTTTCAAGTCGGGAATCATCAATCTGCAGACTATTATCCTTCAAATCATCTGCAGCAGCCCCAGAGACTGCTGCACATGTTACTAAGGTAAGAAGGAAAAGAATGATTTTCTTCATATTTCTATTTTCTATTCTTTCTCAGCTTGGTTTGCTTGAAACCACAAACTACTTTCTCTGATAAAAATATTTATAACAAGTAAAACAGCTATGACAACAATCGTTGCAACAAAAGCGATAATTGCTGCTGGATGTCCATCAAAGTATCCTGAAAGCAAACCTTCTAATATTGATAACGCATTGAGATTTTTGATAAATGCTGGGAAACCAGTTAGACTTGCTGTTGTCCCAATAGCATTTGATAGGTAGACAAAGCTAATCATCATAAAGAAGGAGAGTCCCATACCAATCACTCGGAAATGTTTAAGCAATAGATATTGTCCTTGAATCAGTACAAATGCGGCTAAAACAATTAATAGAACCCAAGATGGTTGATATTCACGACCAACCTGTAGCTGAACACTTGATACAACACCAACTACCAATCCGACAACGATACTTAAAGCAGATAGGATGGTTACCGTCATCAAGTCTGTATCATGTAACTTATCAAGTTTGAACTTATCTTTGACTTTGCGAATAACGTTTTGAGTTGCAAACAGATAGGCTGTAAAGAGACTAACAATCTCCAATAGTAAAATCCATGTAAATGGACGGTAAACATTGACAGTCGCTTTCACTGAAGTAGCATTTTGGGTAACAGGGTTGGATAAGAAGTTCAACAACACTTCATTTGGTACCCCATTTTGATAGGCATTATTCAGAACCTTCACAAAGGATTCTACAAAGTTTCCATTGTTAGTTAATTCTTCGTTAAACTGCGTCATCAAGGAGTCAGCATCTTGTGACAACTTTTCAGTACTTGTTTGAGCGTTTGACAATTCACGATTGAAATTACCTAAAGTCTCATTCACAGACTCTGCAGCTTTGACATTACTTTGAGAAGATTCCTTCACACCCGTAGTTTCTGACAAGAGAGCTGCATAATCCGAATTTAGGGTAGCCAATTGATTATTAGTCTCTTCAAAAGCATCATTGCCTTTCCCTTGCTTCTCAACCAAATCCTTTAGATTTTCTTCCAACTTCTTGTACAACTCTAACTGTTCATTGATTTTTGTATTCAATTCTTGGTTGGTAGTCAAAACATCCTTCACATTTTTTTCTAGAACAGGCTTGAGAGTAGTCAGTTTTGACAAGGCTTTATCTACTTTCTCTTTAGTACCCTCTGTATCTGTATCGCTAGCAGGTGCAGTCAGACTGTCTTCATACTTCTTCAGGTTTGAACTAATAGCTTCAAGCCAAATATTTGATAAAGCATCTGTTACATCACTATTTCGTAACTCTTTGACAGTATTGTATGCTTGTCTGAGTGCTTCCACCTTTTGGTAGTCAGAAGCTATTTTCTGAACCTTTTGTCCATAAGTCACTGCTGCTTGCTGAACGGCTAAGACATCTATCGGAGCACTGACTGCTTGAACATCATTCAAGGAAATATCAACAGTCTTTGGCTCCGCTTTTGGAGTTGGGCTTGAAGCCCCCGTTGAACTTGTAGTTGGAGTCGGAGCTGCCTCTGCAACACTATAGGCTACTTTGAAAGTCCCACCCGTCTTCAAATCAATTTCTTGACCAAACTCAACTGGTGTGCCATCATAAGTGACCGAATGAACCGTCACTCCTGTTCCAGCCTTCCATGATACCTTAGCCTTTGTTCCTGTTCGTCCAACAGCACTCGTACTCGTGATTGCCAGATGTTCCAGATTCTTCAAGTCCGTCAAAGAAATCTCGTCGCTTGGCTCTTTAATCGTTTTTAAATCTGTATAGTTTACAGAAGGAATTGTGATTGGTGTCATACCAAAACCACTAAATTCTTTTCCACTAAAGTCTTCTTTGGGTAATTCTGAGATTGCAGAAGCCAGCTGCTCTTTTAGAGATTCCTCAACCTTCTCTAAATCCTTGTTTGCAGCTTTATCCAAAAATCGATCAAGAGTGATTTTGCTCTTCTCACTTGTTCCATAGTAAGTGGCTAATTTCTCATCAATAAAGTTATGAATATCATTTTTATGATTTTCAAACTTGGTTCTTTCATCTGTTAGATTTTTCTGTAAGCTACCAATCTCTGTGCTGATGCTTTCTGCTACTTTTTTATAGTAAGCCTCAACTTCTGGTGACGTTCCATCAGTGGATGCTGGTGTTCCATCTATATTCGCAGTCAGACTACCTTGAGCTTTAATTAATTCCTTATAGGTTTCAATTTGTCCCTTAACGTCTTCCCGACTCTGAGAAATGAGCCCAGTGATAACATCCGCATGATTTTTCTTCTCATCTACTCTATTCTTAAGTAGAGTTCCAAACTTCTCGCCATAGGCAATCTGCGAAACATCAAAACGACCAAAAATCTGTGAGTAGCCCTCCAAACCTGTCTTTAAAGCAGTGTTGGCGTCAACAGAGGAACTAGACATACTATAGAGAGTTGGGAAAAGATTTTTAGAGTTGATAGCTGTATTATATAAATTCGTACGATAGTTTCCGATATTGGTTGCTTGTATCTGTGAGCTAGCTTGAACATTCTTTTGTGCTGTATAAAGGTTGTTCAAAATACTAGCCATATACATGTCAACTAACTGACCATTCAAATCAGAAACAATATCTTTCGCTAGTTTATTTGCATCATTTTCTACTTGCAAATTTCCTTGCGCATTCACCTTATAATTGATGGTTGTCTTATCAACATTGATGCTGTTAATATCGAGTATTTTTTCAGAAAAGTCACTAGGAATTGTTAAAACGAGTTGGTATTTCCCACTTTCTAACCCAGAATCAGCTGCTCCACGAGGGACAACAGACCAATTTTGTGAATTATCACGCTCGATATTTTTTACATAACTAGCACCTAGATTGTATTCTTTTGTATCTACGTAGACAGGCTTATCTTCATTTACGATAGCTACATTTAATTTTGTCTGCTGATTAGCCTTTGCATTATTCTCATTGCTAATCGTTGTATTTTTTTGAACAGATAGATTCAAAAAAATAATCAATGCAAGCAACCCTAATGCCAACAGACTACTTCCTATATATTTAAAAATTCTATTCTTCTTCATATTACTTTAAATCTTCTCCGTCATAAAAAATAGGAAGGCTCTCGCCCTCCTAAAGCCACTTATATAACAAATTAAATTTGTGATGCAAGATCTTGGTCGTTTTGTTCAACAATTTCAGCAACCTTGTTCAACTGTGCATTGATTTCATCAAGCAAAGTTGCAAACTCCTCAATTTTTGGAGACAATTCTGTGAATTGGCGATCAAAGCTCTCAAAAGCAGCACCTTTCCAGTTGTCTCGGATAGTATTTTGCTCTTGAGTCAATGTACGAAGTACTTGTCTTACTTCCTCAGAACCTTGAGTGTACTTTTGAGCAGAGGTGCGCAATTCTTCTGTTGTTAATTGAATTAAAGCCATGTGAAACTCCTTTATATTAATTTATGCCCTCATTATATCAATAATTTGCCTCAATTGCAAGTTTAAAATTCATTTTTTATTCTATTTATAAAAAAAATAAGAGCTATTCCCATCTAAAAACTAGTAAGAAAGATTAAATTATCTACTTTTCTTGTATAATTACTTCTTTTTTTATTTATAATAACAAAGTATAACAAACTCATATCATCCTTCTTTTATAAGGTATATTTGTCAAACGTTCTTTTCTTCTAACTTTCTATGAAAGTTTTTATTCTCTTGATGACGAGCTTCCAACACATTCTCTATACGACTCTTGTAAAGTTGATGATAGTTATCCAAATTGTTCTCTATCTCAAAGATATATGGTTGAATTTCAGCAAAACTACTGTCTCTGCATGCATAGGAAAGCGCCTCTAGGAGATGATCCGTCTCCCTACTAAACTTGTGGAAATCATCATCCAAATCCATCTCTAAACGCTCTAAGTCTCGTAATTTACGATTATGCTCATCCTCTAGTTTCTGAAGTTCCTTTTTATCCATCACAAGTTTTCTCCTAGTTTTTGATTGGACTTTGTAAAGTAGGGGTTTGCATGGTCTGAGTCAAGTAAGTTTCAGCAGCATCAGCAGCCTTGCCCTCAAATCCACCCTTAATATTGTTTACATAAGTCTTAGAAGCGTACTCTTACATATCTGAAGCTGCTTCTTGCAACTTTTTAGCTAACTCCACTCCTTTAGCAAGGATTGACAGTTCTTTTGCAGTTACTAAGGCCCTGACTGCTTGGCGTTCTTGTTCCTTCATTCTTTCTTTGAAGCCTCTGTCAAGTTGCTCTCTTGTAATTAAAGTATCCTCATCCGTTAGGACTAACATTCTTTCCCCTCCATGTTTGTTTTACATCCGCCAATAGATTGTTAAAATCTTCAGCACTATCTGTATCTATGCTCTCAAAGGAACCACTAGCTTTAACCAAGCTTTCCCCTAGTTGCTCGATTTGTGTCAGGAAGGATGTTGCTGCAGTCTTCGTGTCACTTGCAACGCCTTCATCCCAAAAGCTTGTTGTGTCAAAACCAGAAAGTAGATTTGTAACTTCTGAACTTGACAAATATCCAACCATGTCAAACGCTGTCTGTCTTGTTTCTTTTATCATGTTTTGAATATCTTCCTTAGCATCTGAAAGTAAAGTTTTCACAGATTTAACTTTGTCTTCCATGTCAAAATTTGCCAACTGGGCTGCTGTCTGAAGCAACTGAGCTCGGACCAAAATCCTCTTTTCTCCTGTAAGATTACCATCTCTCAGTTGTTCCTGATAACGAGGAATAGCTTCTCGATCCCATTTTATCGATTCTTTACGAGCTTCTTCGACAATTTTACTATACTCTGTTTTAAAATTCTCATAAAAGCCATATCCGATAGCTGCCTTATTTACGATTTCCCCCCTCATAATGGCATTTAAAACATTTGAGGCTACATTTTCATCGACTCCTAAAGCCCGGAGGGAATCCAAGGTTGTCGCTATCAGTCGAGCTAGCTTTTCACCTGCCCTGAGCAATTCTGGGTGAAAATCCTCAGACGCAGTCAATAAATTTCCCTTTCCATCCGATTGGAAAACACCAAAGTCATGGGAACTTTCCGGATCAGTAATCTGGGTATAATGAAGGGGGACAAGGACATTGACTTTACCGACGGGTTTTTTAAGAGGTTCATCGGAGTCCCCAGGTAATTTGGTAATGGTATGCTCACGATTGAGCATACCCACGACATCAAAAGGATTGACATAGTACTCTATTTTTTCGCTAATCTTTTTGATTTTCTCATCGCTGAGTCCCATTTTCTTTAAACTCTTTGTCGTGTCCGGGCCGTCAAAGAGGACGACTTTGCCGATTTTCTCCAGTTCTTCATCAGTAAGGCCAGCTACCCCTTGCGCAGAGACAATGGTTCCTAGGGAATGAGCTGCAATGTCCATCGTCGCATTTGGAGCCTTTTCGCGCATCTCAGCGATTTTCGTTTTCATTCCTACTGTTGCTAACTTGGCTTGCGGCGTATGGATATGGTTGAGCGCAAACTGAGCGTCGTTGTCAACCCAGTCGTTCCAATTTTCTTTACTGATGGCATCACTGCCGCGGATAGTCATATAAGTTTTCGTAGTATCATTAGTCAAGGTAGGCGTATCCGTTAAGTAGTAGGCACTGAAACCAGCTTCATCATCAGTTAAGAGTCCTTTTTGATAACGTTTGTGACGAATATCCTGCCTCATCCCATTCGCATCAGGAACTGGTATCGATGTAACTTTATAAGTATCTCGCAAATCAGGATCTGGCTGCAAGTAGACCTTACCGTCATGAGGAAGATGTTTACCTCCGGGAGTGATTTCACCATCATCATCTATATCTTGGGAATAATCTATCAAAGTCCAATTTACAGCATTATTATAGCGTGATAAAGTATTTGGTCTCCCTCTATAAGCCGACTGAGATAAATTTGCATAAAAATTGTCATAATCTTTTAGATTACTATCCGTCATACTTGTCCCAACCTCCATTTTTTAACACTCTAGGCTGATTATACATACCAATCCTATCTATTGAAGGCACATCATTTTTATTTTTTAATCGAAAATCTATTGTAAAGTCAGAATCCTTTATATGATTAAAAGAACCCTTCACTGATAGATTATAACCTCCCCCCTGTGGAGTTCCATTCCCTATCTGTTCAACAGTTAAACTATTCCAATCCATCTGAACAGATTCTATCTTTGAATTTTTAGACTTTACAAATTTTACAATTTCTTCTTCATGTTCCTTTAAATAAGCCATCTGCTTAGCCCGTGGGCTCAGAGTTATTCCTCCAAATAGATTTGTTTTCTGTGCCATCCATGCGCCTCCTCCAAATACTACAAGGGCTATAACTAGCCAAAGTAAAGTACGTTTTTTCATCTCTTTCTTCCTATATAGTGGAATCTAAGTATATTATATCATGAATGTAAAAAAAAATACTTTTAGCAAGTATTCGAAATCGGTGGGGAATGAAGAGAATGTTAAATTTGAGTAAAAATTATCAAAGGTTTTAAGTTACTATTAATCAAAAATCCTTCCTCCTACTCGCAATGGACCGCCTTGCATCATAGTATCAAAAGCAACTCGTCCATCTTCAATTTCAAAAATTACTTGCCAAGTTGAGCCCTCTATATTATTAAAGCCTCCTCCAACTATTACAACATTCCCTCCTCCTTTTGGAGTTCCATTTCCAACTTTTTCCCACATTGTTTCATCCCAATCAATCTGAACAGATTCTACTTTATGATCTAAAGATTTTACAAACTCCTTAATCTCCTCTTCATGCTCCTTTAAATAAGCCAACTGCTTAGCCCGTGGGCTTAGAAATAGATTTGTTTCTTGTGCTATCCATGCGCCTCCTCCAAATACTACAAGGGCTATAACTAGCCAAACCAAAGTACGTTTTTTCATCTCTTTCCTCCTATATAGCGGAATCTAAGTATATTATACCATGAATGTAAAAAAAAATACTTTTAGCAAGTATTTGAAGTCAGTGGGGAATGAATGATGTTAAATTTGAATAAAAATTATCAAAGGTTTTTAAATTACTATTACTCAAACGGTTTCCCTCCAATGCCTAGGCCATTAACTAATGTCATCGAAGCTAAATCAACTTTTCCATCATCTACAATTATCATTACATGCCAACCAGAATTATCAATGTTATTAAACGTTCCATAAACATCAATAATATCTCCTCCTCCTTGAGGTGTACCATTTCCTACCTTATCCCATTGTGTCTGTCTCCAATCAATTTGAACAGATTCAATCTTTGAATTTTTAGACTTTACAAAATCTTCTATTTCTTTTTGATGCTCCTTTAAATAAGCCAACTGCTTGGCTCGCGGACTTAGAAATAGATTTGTTTCCTGTGCTAGCCATGCGCCTCCTCCAAATACTACAATGGACAAAACCAGTAAAATCAAGGCACGTTTTTTCATATTGATACTCCTTCAGATATATCATCTCCCTCTTACAATCCCAAACTCCTTAATTAAAAACAAATTACGGATCTATTGTTGCTTTAGAAATAGAAGATTGTCATTAAAACTAGTATAGCATAAAAGCCTCAAACAGCCTATTTCACCAATCACTCTTCTTGAAGATTTGTTAATAATTTGACCAGAAGAATTTGAGTTGAATGCAAAGAAACAATAGTGTGAATTGTGCTAAAAATCATCAAAAACACCTCATAGTGTGAATCATGAAGTGCTTGTGAACGTTGATAGTATCGTATTGATTAACGTTCTGAGGCAACTGACTTTGTCAGATTGCACCAATTTAGTATGAAAATATAAAAAAGAACACCTCGAAAGGTGCTCTCTGTAAGTATAGTAATTTTCTCGAATTAACGTTTACTAAATTGTGATGCTTTACGAGCTTTCTTAAGACCTGGTTT
>NZ_AJRE01000069.1:0-8821 GCF_000296955.1 Streptococcus sp. GMD4S | reverse complement strand
TTATTCTCTGCTGCTGATGGTTATCTAGGTATTACGATTATCTTTGGTGCCTTTGCCTTCTTCTGGTTTGTTGGTATCCATGGTCCATCTATCGTTGAACCAGCAATCGCAGCTATTACCTATGCAAATGCCGAAGTCAACTTGAACCTTCTCCAACAAGGGATGCATGCAGACAAGATCCTTACTTCAGGTACACAAATGTTTATTGTTACCATGGGTGGTACAGGTGCAACACTGGTTGTTCCATTCATGTTCATGTGGTTAACTAAATCAAAACGAAATCGTGCAATCGGACGTGCTTCAGTAGTGCCAACTTTCTTTGGTGTAAATGAACCAATCTTGTTTGGTGCACCGCTTGTATTGAACCCGATTTTCTTTATTCCATTTATCTTTGCGCCAATTGCTAACGTATGGATCTTTAAATTCTTTATTGAAACGCTTGGCATGAACTCATTTACTGCCAACCTTCCTTGGACAACACCAGGTCCTCTCGGTATTGTTCTCGGTACAAACTTCCAATTCTTGTCATTTGTACTTGCTGCTTTGTTAATTCTTGTAGACGTAGCCATTTACTATCCATTCCTCAAGGTTTATGATGAACAAATTCTTGAAGAAGAGCGTTCAGGTAAAGCCAATGATGAATTGAAAGAAAAAGTAGCAGCAAACTTCAATACTGCCAAAGCAGATGCGATTCTTGAAAAAGCTGGTGTAGAAGCAGCGCAAAACACAATTACTGAAGAAACCAATGTTCTCGTTCTCTGTGCAGGCGGAGGTACAAGTGGTCTCCTTGCAAATGCTCTAAACAAAGCAGCTGCGGAGTACAAGGTTCCTGTTAAAGCAGCAGCTGGTGGCTATGGTGCTCACCGTGAAATGTTGCCTGAGTTTGATCTGGTTATCCTTGCTCCTCAAGTTGCTTCAAACTTTGAAGACATGAAGGCCGAAACTGACAAACTTGGTATCAAACTTGCCAAGACAGAAGGTGGCCAATACATTAAACTGACTCGCGATGGAAAAGGCGCTCTTGCCTTTGTTCAAGAGCAGTTCGAAGAATAAAAGGTAAAGAGCGAAGAAGTGAGATGGAGTAATTCCTCCCAACTATATCCCCATCTCATTTCTATTTCTTGAAAGGTGAATCAAATGACAAAAACACTTCCAAAAGACTTTATTTTCGGTGGCGCAACAGCTGCCTATCAAGCAGAAGGTGCTACACATACTGATGGTAAAGGACCAGTAGCGTGGGATAAATATCTTGAAGATAACTACTGGTACACTGCTGAACCAGCCAGTGATTTCTATCACAAATACCCAGTAGACCTCAAACTTGCAGAAGAGTATGGTGTCAATGGTATCCGTATCTCAATCGCTTGGTCACGTATCTTTCCAACTGGTTATGGGAAAGTTAATGACAAGGGGGTTGAGTTCTATCATAATCTATTTGCAGAGTGCCACAAACGTCATGTTGAGCCCTTTGTAACTCTTCATCACTTTGATACGCCAGAAGCTCTACATTCAAATGGAGACTTCTTAAACCGTGAAAACATTGAACACTTTGTAGACTACGCGGCTTTCTGTTTTGAAGAGTTTCCTGAAGTTAACTTTTGGACAACCTTTAATGAAATTGGGCCGATAGGAGATGGTCAGTATTTGGTTGGGAAATTCCCTCCAGGTATCCAGTACGATCTTGCCAAAGTTTTCCAATCGCACCACAATATGATGGTGTCTCATGCACGCGCGGTAAAATTGTACAAAGAGAAAGGCTATAAAGGGGAAATTGGTGTCGTGCACGCTCTCCCAACCAAGTACCCACTTGATCCTGAAAATCCTGCAGATGTTATTGCGGCAGAGTTGGAGGACATTATCCATAATAAATTTATCTTGGATGCAACTTATCTGGGTCACTACTCTGAAAAGACCCTGGCAGGGGTAGAGGCTATCTTGGCTGCCAATGGTGGTAGCTTAGATCTTCGTGAAGAAGATTTCGAAGTATTAGAAGCTGCAAAAGACTTGAATGATTTCCTTGGAATCAATTACTATATGAGTGACTGGATGGAAGCCTTTGATGGAGAAACTGAAATCATCCACAATGGGAAGGGTGAGAAAGGAAGCTCTAAATACCAAATCAAAGGCGTTGGTCGTCGTGTAGCTCCTGATTATGTACCACGTACGGATTGGGATTGGATTATCTACCCTCAAGGTTTGTATGACCAAATCATGCGTGTGAAGAAAGATTATCCTAACTACAAGAAGATTTACATTACTGAAAATGGTCTCGGCTATAAAGATGAGTTTGTTGATAACACTGTTTACGATGATGGTCGTATTGATTACGTGAAGCAACACTTGGAAGTTTTGTCTGATGCGATTGCAGATGGAGCTAATGTAAAAGGATACTTCATCTGGTCATTGATGGATGTCTTCTCATGGTCAAACGGTTATGAAAAACGTTACGGTCTCTTCTATGTTGATTTTGAAACCCAGGAGCGTTATCCTAAGAAATCAGCTCACTGGTACAAGAAACTAGCTGAGACACAACTTATTGAATAAAATTCAACAAAAATTCCCCGCCAAAAGGCAGGGGAATTTTTATGGTTTTGATAAAAGAATGGTTGTTTGTTTCGACAAATCTTCAAATGTTTCCTGACTCAGTTTGGAATCTGAAACGATGGTATCAATCTCTGAGATATTGTAGAAAGTGTAAAAATCAAACTTATTAAACTTGCTGTGGTCTGCTAGTAAGTATTTTTTATTGGCATTGTTCAAGGCGATTCGTTGTACCTCACCCTCTTCTTCACTGAAAGTAGCAATTGCCTTATCCTTAATACCATTACAACTTACAAAAGCTTTAGAAAACTGAAGGTTGGTCAAATCCTGTAAGGTAAGTGTCCCTACAAAAGCACCAGTGATGGAGCGATAATTTCCGCCAATCAAGATCAAATCTGTTAGTTTTCGTTTGTTTAGGATTAGAAAAACTGGAAGACTGTTTGTTACAACACGAATATTATCAATTGGGAGCTCACGAGCAAAACATTCTAAGGTTGTTCCTGGCCCGATAAAAATAGTTTCACCTTCGTCAATCAAATGCCCTGCAAAACGGCTAATTTCTTGTTTTTCAGCAATCTGCAAGCCTTGTTTTTCGACGTTTGAGCGTTCGTTGTTTAAGAGAGAACCTGTACGAAGTTTTTCAGCGCCACCGTGCACACGAACCAGCAAATCCTTGTCTGCTAGTTCTTGTAAATAGCGGCGAGCTGTCATATCTGACACATCAAGACTCTCCATAATCTCTTTTACAGTAATAGTGCCTTTTGTATTTACTGCTTCTAGAATACTATCTAGTTTTTCTTGCTTTAGCATCCTTATCACCTCGATTTCTACTATTATTATCTTACCATAAAACGCTCAATCAATCAAATAGAAAAAAACAAAATAAAACAAAAACAAAAATATCATGGTTGTTTTAAACAAACCATGATATTTTGAATGATTGGTCAAATTAGTCCAAACCGTAGTTGTAATCCTCGTCTTGCATGGCTTCAACTTCACCAAGGAGGTAACCATTTCCGACTTGAGAGAAGAAGTCGTGGTTAGAAGTTCCTGTTGAAATACCGTTCATAACGATTGGATTGACATCATCAGCTGAATCAGGGAAGAGTGGATCTTGTCCTAGGTTCATAAGAGCCTTATTAGCATTGTAACGAAGGAAGGTTTTAACTTCCTCAGTCCAACCAACACCGTCATAGAGGCTTTCTGTATAGCCCTCTTCGTTCTCGTAGAGAGTGTAGAGCAGATCGTACATCCATTCTTTGAGCTTTCCTTGCTCTTCTTCAGGCAATTCGTTAAAACCAAGTTGGAATTTGTAACCAATATAAGTTCCGTGAACAGACTCATCACGAATGATCAGTTTGATGATTTCTGCAACATTGGCTAGTTTGTTGTTACCAAGATAGTAAAGCGGTGTAAAGAAACCAGAGTAGAAGAGGAAAGTTTCAAGGAAAACACTGGCAACTTTCTTTTCAAGTGGGCTACCATTGAGGTAGATTTCATTGATAATTTCCGCTTTTCTTTGTAGGTAGGGGTTAGTGTTGGTCCATTCAAAGATTTCTTCGATTTCGGCCTTGGTGTTCAAGGTTGAAAAGATAGAAGAGTAAGATTTTGCGTGGACAGATTCCATAAACTGGATGTTGTTGAAAACAGCTTCCTCATGTGGTGTACGGATGTCTGCGCGAAGTGCTTGAACTCCTGTTTCAGATTGCATGGTATCCAAAAGGGTCAAACCACCAAAGACTTTTCCAACCAAGTCTTTTTCTTTGTTTGATAGTTTTCTCCAGTCGTCTAGGTCATTTGACAAGGGGATACGCGTATCGAGCCAGAATTGCTCTGTCAGCTTTTCCCAAGTTGATTTGTCGATGACATCTTCGATGGCATTCCAGTTAATGGCTTTGTAGTAAGTTTCCATTTGAAATCTCTTTCTGTGTTTAATATTGCGAGCTCACAATTATTTCTATTTTATCATAATTCTAGAGGAGTATCGCACAAAAAGTCGGAAGCCCGACTTTTTGTTATTTCATAGTATAGATGCTTATTCCAGTCTAACACGGTGATTGAATCACTAATCTGAGAAAATGTAGTTTCCTCAAGCAAAAATTAAATCACACAGCTTTCACATTGGTTAGCACCGACTTCTCCACCATCGTCTGTAAAGGTACGGACGTAGTAGATAGACTTGATACCCTTGTTAAAGGCATAGTTACGAAGGATAGATAGGTCACGTGTCGTTTGTTTGTTTTCTTTCTTCCATTCGTAAAGACCTTTTGGAATGTCGCTACGCATGAAGAGGGTGAGTGAAAGCCCTTGGTCCACGTGCTCAGTCGCAGCAGCGTAAACATCAATCACCTTACGCATATCCATGTCGTAAGCAGAAGTGTAGTAAGGGATAGTATCTGTTGACAAACCTGCAGCAGGATAGTAGATTTTACCGATTTTCTTCTCTTGGCGTTCTTCAATGCGTTGCGTAATCGGGTGGATAGATGCAGAAACATCGTTGATGTAACTGATAGAACCATTTGGAGCTACAGCAAGGCGGTTTTGGTGATAAAGACCATCTGCTTGAACCTTTTCGCGAAGTTCAGCCCAATCAGCAGCACTTGGAATAAAGACATCTTTGAAGAGTTCTTTAACACGGTCTGATTTTGGAACAAATTCGCCTGTCACGTACTTGTCGAAGTAGCTTCCGTTAGCATAGTCTGATTTTTCAAAGTTGTGGAAGGTGATACCACGTTCACGCGCGATGTTATTAGATTCTACCAAGGTCCAGTAATTCATAAGCATAAAGTAGATGCTTGTAAATTCAACTGACTCAGCTGATCCATATTCGATCAGTTGTTGGGCAAGGTAGCTGTGAAGTCCCATGGCACCAAGACCAAAGGTGTGAGCCAAACTGTTTCCGTGGTCGATAGTAGGAACAGCTACGATGTGCGAACTATCCGTAACGAAAGTCAAAGCACGAACCATAGCGCGAATAGAACGACCAAAGTCAGGTGAAGTCATCATGTTGACCACGTTGGTTGAACCAAGGTTACATGATACGTCTGTTCCCATTTGAAGGAATTCTTGAGCATCGTTGATCAAGCTTGGTTCTTGAACTTGAAGGATCTCAGAACACAAGTTACTCATGATAATCTTTCCATCAACAGGATTAGCACGGTTGGCTGTATCAATGTTGACGACATAAGGGTAACCAGATTCTTGTTGCAATTTAGAGATTTCAGTTTCCAAATCACGCGCCTTTATTTTTGTCTTGCGGATATTTGGATTTGCGACTAATTCATCGTATTTTTCTGTGATATCGATGTAGTTGAACGGCACACCATACTCAAGTTCTACAGAGTACGGGCTGAAGAGGTACATTTCTTCATTTTTACGGGCCAATTCGTAGAATTTATCGGGTACTACAACACCGAGTGAAAGGGTCTTTACACGAACCTTTTCATCGGCATTTTCTTTCTTAGTTGAAAGGAAAGCGATGATATCTGGGTGAAAGACGTTGAGGTAGACAACCCCAGCACCTTGACGTTGCCCGAGTTGGTTTGAGTAAGAGAAGCTGTCTTCAAAAAGCTTCATAACTGGTACGACACCAGAAGCAGCACCTTCATAACCTTTGATAGGAGCTCCAGCTTCACGAAGGTTGCTGAGGGAAATTCCCACACCACCACCGATACGTGAAAGTTGGAGAGCTGAGTTGATGGAACGTCCGATAGAGTTCATGTCATCAGTTACTTGAATCAAGAAACAAGATACCAACTCTCCACGACGAGCACGACCAGCATTCAAGAAGGAAGGAGTAGCTGGTTGATAGCGTTGGTGGATGATTTCATTGGCAATATCAGTCGCAATCGCTTCATCCCCGTCAGCAAAATAAAGCGCGTTAAAGAAGACACGGTCTTCCATACTTTCAAGGTAATATTCACCGTCATTAGTCTTCAAGGCATACTGGTTGTAAAACTTATAGGCAGCCATGAATGATTTGAATTGGAAGTTTTGGTCCTTGATAAATTGATGCAATTCTTCCAAAAACTCTGGACGGTATTTCTTGAGAAATGCAGTTTCGATGTAGTTATGTTCAATAAGGTAGTTGATTTTATCAGTAATTGAATCAAAAACCATGGTATTTGGAACTACATTTTCTTTAAAGAAGGCATCCAAGGCTTCCTTATCTTTATGAAGCATGATTTGTCCATTGACAGGACGGTTGATTTCGTTATTGAGACGGAAGTAAGTTACGTCCTCAAGATGTTTTAATCCCATAAAATTTCCTTTATCTAATTACAAAAGAAAGGCCTCTAAGTTAGCCCTAGAAGCAATCTCTTCTGGATGATGTACTAAGATTATGCTAATTGTTTTAGTTTTCCTGGTTGGAAGCCTGAAAAGACTTCAGTTGGTGTTTGGATAACAGGAGCTGCGCTGAAACCGAGCTCTTTAACTTGATCGATGTACTCTGGTTGCTCGTCGAGATTGATCTCACGATAAGCGACATTGTTGCTGTCCAAGAAACGCTTGGTCATCTTACATTGGACACAGTTGTTTTTAGAATAAACGGTTACCATTTTCGTAACTCCTCTTTCAAAATAGATTACTTTCTTAGTATATCAGAAAAAAAAACTTTGTCAAACTTTTTAAACTAAATCTTGTGCTAAAAAGTTACAGTTTCAAAAACAAAGCACAAGATATAGTGTTTTGTCAGAGTGTAAAATTGGGTTTTCATTGAACTATCAAAGTTTATCAAAACAAAAAAACTATATACTGTATATTGGTAAGATAAATAGAAGATTTTCAGCAAGTTATCAGAAAGGAAAACGAAGAAAATAGCAAAAATCGTAAGAACAGGAATAAGTCTAGCTGAGACAATACTTTAATAAAATAGAAACTGTAATATTTACGAAAAAAAGAAATTTTCTACACAAGATGTCCCAATATTTTGTATTAGAATATCTAAAATATAACCAAAGTGGAAATGACAGATTATGATGTATTCATAAAAATGGATCATTGGTTAATTTTATATAGGATACTTATGAGTTTCGTATCCTTTCATAAGGAGTATATAAATACAATGTTTGAAAAAGTTCATTTTATGTGATACACTATCTGTGATTATAAGATTAAAAAATGGATATCTGAATGCTTTTGTTTGATAGAGAATGTTATCAGATTATAATTAGATTAAATGAATGAAAGAACACAGAATTAGGAGGCGCGTGGTGAAAGAAAATGATGTTATTTTAAAACGGCAATCGACTCAAATATTTTTTAAGAATGGTGATACGGATTTTTTCTTCAATTGGTTGTTAGGAATCGGTGAAATTTTTGGTTTCTCTCATGGAGAGCTTTATTATCTTGCTCAAAGATTGGGGAACTCACCAAAGCCTGATGACTGGAAAAATGTATTTTTATCGCATGTAAACTACCTTGAACAAGAAGCAAGTAATTCAGGATTGAGTGAACAAACAAAGGCGCAGTATTATCTTGCACAGACCTACTCACTTCGCTCGGCAATCCAATTTACCGATCCATTTTCTGAAGAGTATTTACCGACCGTTCGTCAAATGGAGAAGGTGTTTTCTAGTGCAATTCATTCACTAGGTGCACCGATTGAAAAATTAACTATTCCCTATCAGGGTTCTTACTTGCCTGGTTATTATCTTCATAGCGACGATAATTGCCCAACGATAATCATGATTGGTGGAGGTGATACTTATCGCGAAGATTTATTTTACTTTGCAGGATATCCTGGATGGATACGAAATTATAATGTTTTAATGGTTGATCTTCCTGGTCAAGGGAGCAATCCTAGTAGAGGGCTGGTCTTTGATGTGGATGCTTCTATTCCAATTTCATTATGCATAGACTGGTTGGAAAATAGAAATCCTAAACTAAATTATTTAGCTATTTATGGTGTCAGCGGAGGGGGATATTTTACTGCACAAGCTGTCGAAAAGGATCCAAGAATTCATGCTTGGATTGCTAGTACCCCTATTTACGACGTTGCAGAACTTTTCAGAAAAGAATTTGGATCAAGTTTGAAAGCACCTAGTTGGTTAATAAATGCCATTTTAAAATTAGCTGGAAATTGGAATGAATCAGCAAATTTAAATCTTAAAAAGTATGCATGGCAGTTTGGTACTTCTGATTTTAAGAGTGCTATTGATGATGTATTTAACCATGCAAAGATTGTGGATTACCAAAAAATTCAATGCCCATGCCTTTTTATCATGGGAAAGGGTGAGGGTGCTGAACTGCAGCATCAAACTAAGGTGATTTATGAAGA
>NZ_AJRE01000068.1:0-8926 GCF_000296955.1 Streptococcus sp. GMD4S | reverse complement strand
CTTTACCAAACCTCTTGGAATCAAGTTGCCACCATATTTTGATATTGTCCACTTTGACCAAGCGGCAGCTATTTTTAACAAGTATCCACTCAAATTTGTTAACTGTGTTAACTCTATCGGGAATGGTCTCTATATCGAAGATGAGTCTGTCGTTATTCGCCCTAAAAACGGTTTTGGAGGCATTGGTGGAGAGTATATCAAACCGACTGCTCTAGCGAATGTGCACGCCTTTTACCAACGTTTAAATCCCCAAATCCAAATCATCGGAACGGGTGGCGTTCTTACGGGTCGTGATGCCTTTGAACATATCCTCTGCGGTGCGAGTATGGTGCAAGTAGGGACCACTCTTCACAAAGAAGGTATCAGTGCTTTTGAACGCATTACCAATGAACTAAAAGCAATCATGGCGGAAAAAGGATACGAGAGCCTAGAAGATTTCCGTGGGAAATTGCGCTATATTGATTAAGTTTAATAAAAAATCAGAAGAAAGGAGAGATGATGCTTGCCATTGAAGACAGTCAGACGTTGACTTTATCAAATCTATCTAGCTTGAATCTATTTACAGGGACAGATCAGGGCCAGTTTGAAGTTATGAAGAGTCAAGTGTTGAAACAGATTGGTTATGATCCAGCTGATCTCAATTTTGCTTACTTTGATATGAAAGAAGTAGCTTATAAAGACTTAGAGTTGGAGCTGGTCAGTCTCCCTTTATTTGCGGATGAGAAAATCGTGATATTAGACCATTTTGTCGATATCACAACAGCCAAGAAACGCTTTTTAGCAGATGATGAGCTCAAGTCGTTTGAGGCATACCTTGATAACCCTTCGCCAACAACCAAGTTATTGATATTTGCAGAAGGAAAACTGGATAGCAAGAGACGATTGGTCAAACTGCTCAAACGTGATGCCAAGGTCTTTGATGCAGTAGAAGCTAAAGAACAAGAATTGCGCCAGTATTTCCAAAAATGGAGCCAGAAACAAGGTTTGAAGTTTGCGGAAAAGTCTTTTGAAAATCTACTCATCAAGTCTGGCTTTCAGTTTAGCGAAATCCAGAAAAATCTCCTCTTTTTACAGTCTTATAAGCCAGGCGATGTGATTGAGGAAAAGGATATTATCGAAGCCATTCCCAAGACTCTTCAGGACAATATTTTCGACTTAACTCAGTTTATTTTAGCTAAGAAGATTGATCAGGCCCGTGACTTGGTCAGAGACTTGACCCTGCAAGGGGAAGACGAAATCAAGCTCATAGCTGTCATGTTAGGACAGTTCCGAACCTTTACCCAAGTGAAAATCTTATCAGATTCTGGTCAAACGGAATCGCAGATTGTAAGCAGTCTGGGGACTTATTTGGGACGCAATCCTAATCCTTATCAAATCAAGTTCGCATTAAGAGATTCGAGAGGGATTTCCTTGGCTTTTCTCAAGCAAGCGATTTCTTATTTGATTGAAACAGACTACCAGATTAAGACAGGTGTCTATGAAAAAAGTTACTTGTTTGAAAAGGCACTCTTGCAGATCGCGGCTGAAGCAAATTGAGCAAAAAACTTGAAAAAAGAGGATGATTGCGTTATCATTTTCTTATAGAAAGAAAAAGAGGTATTACAGATGGCTATTATCTTACCAGACCTTCCATACGCGTATGACGCCTTGGAACCATACATCGATGCTGAAACAATGCACTTGCACCATGACAAGCACCATCAAACCTACGTCAACAATGCCAATGCTGCTCTTGAAAAACACCCTGAAATCGGTGAAGACCTTGAAGCTTTGCTTGCTGATGTAGAATCTATCCCAGCTGATATCCGCCAAGCGCTTATCAACAATGGTGGTGGACACTTGAACCACGCTCTTTTCTGGGAATTGATGACTCCTGAAAAGACTGCCCCTTCAGCAGAACTTGCAGCAGCAATCGACGCAACATTTGGTTCATTTGAAGAGTTCCAAGCAGCCTTTACAGCAGCAGCTACAACACGCTTTGGTTCTGGCTGGGCATGGTTGGTTGTCAACAAAGAAGGGAAGCTTGAAGTGACTTCAACAGCAAACCAAGATACACCAATCTCAGAAGGTAAAAAACCAATCTTGGGCTTGGACGTTTGGGAACATGCTTACTACGTGAAATACCGCAACGTGCGTCCTGACTACATCAAAGCTTTCTTCTCAGTGATTAACTGGAACAAGGTAGACGAGCTTTACGCAGCAGCTAAATAATAAAATATGGAGGGAAGAATTGTTCTTCTCTTTTTAAGGTTTTCAAGCAGAAGTCTGACAGAATCGTCAGACTTTTTTCATTTTCAGGATATTCGTGCCAACTTGTAGAAAATATGGTAAAATAGAGTGTTAAGTAATCGTGGAAAAGGAAGACTATGCGTAAAGAAATTTCACCTGAATTATACAATTATAACAAGTTTCCTGGCCCAGAATTTCAGATAAATGGGGATAAAGTTGAGACTGAAGGGATTGCTTTTACCTTGGTTGAAAATATCAAGGAGGCTTTCGATGTGACCGTCTTTAATCAGCGCTTTTCAGAAGTGTTGACCAAGTTTGATTATGTCGTAGGGGACTGGAGCAATGAACAGCTTCGCCTACGAGGTTTTTACAAAGACGATCGAACAGAGGAAAAAATTGAAAAAATCAGTCGCTTACAGGATTATCTTTTGGAGTACTGTAGTTATGGTTGTGCTTATTTTGTCCTAGAAAACCAAGCACCTAAGCGTGCTTCATTTGACAAGAAAATACGTAAAAAGGAAGAGGAGAATCTTCCTAGAAGAGGAAAGAAACCTTCGCAAAACAAGAGAAAACCAAATGCGGATAAGCGAAATAGACGTCGTCATAAGGACCAAAAGTCTCAGAAAGAGGACAAGGGACAGCGCCATTTTGTCATTCGTCAGAAATAGATAGAGAATAAGGAGAAGAGATGAAACCGTCTATTTATAGTTTAACACGTCAAGCCATGCAAGAATGGGTGTTAGAACAAGGAGAAAAGAAATTCCGAGCAGATCAGATTTGGGAATGGCTCTACCGTAAACGTGTCCAGTCATTTGAAGAAATGACCAACCTTTCCAAGGATTTGATTGCCAAGCTCAATGAGCAGTTTGTCGTAAATCCATTGAAACAACGCATCGTACAAGAGTCAGCTGACGGTACTGTTAAGTATCTTTTCGAGTTGCCAGATGGCATGTTGATTGAGACAGTACTCATGCGTCAACACTACGGTTTGTCAGTCTGTGTGACCACTCAGGTTGGCTGTAATATTGGTTGTACCTTCTGTGCGTCAGGCTTGATTAAGAAGCAACGTGATCTTAATAACGGTGAAATTGTAGCGCAGATCATGCTGGTTCAGAAATATTTTGATGAGCGTGGTCAGGACGAGCGTGTCAGTCATATTGTTGTCATGGGAATTGGAGAACCATTTGATAACTACAACAATGTGTTGAATTTCGTCCGCACCATCAATGATGACAAGGGGATGGCTATCGGTGCTCGTCACATCACTGTTTCAACTTCAGGTTTGGCCCATAAAATTCGTGACTTTGCTAATGAAGGCGTACAGGTCAATCTGGCTGTGTCTCTTCACGCACCCAATAATGAATTGCGCTCAAGCATCATGAAGATCAACCGTGCCTTTCCGATTGAAAAGCTCTTTGCAGCTATTGAGTACTATATCGAAACAACCAATCGCCGTGTGACCTTTGAATATATCATGCTCAATGAAGTCAACGATGGTGTTGAACAAGCCTTGGAATTGGCTGAATTGCTCAAGAATATCAAGAAATTGTCTTATGTAAACTTGATTCCCTATAACCCAGTTAGTGAACATGACCAATATAGCCGTAGTCCTAAAGAGCGCGTGATGGCCTTCTACGATACCCTCAAGAAAAAAGGGGTCAACTGTGTTGTCCGTCAAGAGCATGGTACAGATATTGATGCAGCTTGTGGACAATTACGCTCCAATACAATGAAACGTGACCGCCAGAAGGCAGTCGCAGCGGTAAATCCATAAAATGACTAAAAAAAGAGAATTAATCTTAAGATTGGGAGTGGCTATTTACAGTCTTTGCATTGTCTGTTTTTGTTTTACTCCCCAACCTCAACTTCCTACAGGAGTGGAAACTCCAGGTATTCAAACTTTTGGACGCCTGGTTTTTCTTTTAACTCCCTTAAACTCCTTTTGGAAACTGGGTGAAGTGACTAGTTTGGGACAAGTCCTTTGGATCTTTTTGCAGAACATTTTAAATGTCTTCTTGCTTTTCCCACTAGTCTTTCAACTGATCTATCTCTGCCCAAACTTGCGACAAACCAAAAAAATCATCCTTCTCAGCTTTCTACTGAGTTTAGGAATCGAGTGCACGCAACTGGTCTTAGACTTTTTCTTTGATTTTAATCGCGTCTTTGAGATTGATGATTTGTGGACCAATACCCTGGGAGGCTATCTGGCTTGGGTCCTCTATAAAGGACTGCATAAAAACAAGATAAGGAATTAGAATGAGTATTTTAGAAGTTAAAAATTTAAGTCACGGTTTTGGTGACCGTGCAATTTTTGAAGATGTGTCCTTCCGTCTCCTCAAGGGAGAACATATCGGTCTAGTCGGCGCCAATGGTGAAGGGAAATCAACCTTTATGAGCATCGTGACTGGTAAGATGTTACCAGATGAAGGGAAGGTGGAGTGGTCCAAATATGTGACTGCTGGCTATCTGGATCAGCACGCTGTACTAAAGGAAGGTCAAACCGTGCGTGATGTCTTGCGTACAGCCTTTGATGAGCTATTTAAAGCAGAAGCTCGTATCAATGACCTCTATATGGAAATGGCTGAAGACGGAGCGGATATCGACGCGCTCATGGAAGAAGTTGGCGAACTACAAGACCGTTTGGAGAGTCGTGACTTCTATACTTTGGATGCTAAGATTGATGAAGTAGCGCGTGCTCTGGGTGTCATGGACTATGGCATGGATACAGATGTAACAGCCTTATCAGGTGGACAAAGAACCAAGGTGCTTTTGGCTAAACTCCTCCTTGAAAAACCAGATATTTTGTTGCTTGACGAGCCAACCAACTACTTGGATGCTGAACACATTGACTGGCTCAAGCGTTATCTCCAAAACTATGAGAATGCCTTTGTCCTTATTTCGCACGATATTCCTTTCCTCAACGACGTAATCAATATCGTCTACCATGTGGAAAATCAACAGCTGACGCGTTACTCTGGTGACTATTACCAGTTCCAAGAAGTCTATGCTATGAAGAAATCTCAACTGGAGGCAGCCTACGAACGCCAACAGAAAGAGATTGCAGACCTCAAGGATTTCGTGGCTCGAAACAAAGCGCGTGTTGCAACGCGTAATATGGCCATGTCCCGTCAAAAGAAACTCGACAAGATGGATATTATCGAACTGCAAAGTGAGAAGCCAAAACCATCCTTTGATTTCAAAACAGCTCGTACGCCAGGGCGTTTTATCTTCCAAGCCAAGGACTTGCAGATTGGTTATGACCGTCCTCTGACTAAGCCTTTAAACCTCACCTTTGAACGCAATCAAAAGGTTGCTATTATCGGGGCAAATGGTATCGGGAAAACAACCCTCTTGAAGTCTCTCTTGGGCATTATTCCGCCAATCGCTGGGGAAGTTGAACGCGGTGATTACCTAGAACTTGGTTACTTTGAGCAAGAAGTAGAAGGTGGCAATCGTCAAACCCCTCTTGAAGCTGTCTGGAATGCCTTTCCTGCACTCAATCAGGCAGAAGTTCGTGCGGCCCTTGCTCGTTGTGGTTTGACAACCAAGCACATCGAAAGTCAAATTCAAGTCTTGTCAGGTGGGGAACAGGCCAAGGTGCGTTTCTGTCTCTTGATGAACCGTGAAAATAACGTCTTAGTGCTGGACGAGCCGACCAACCACTTGGATGTAGATGCCAAGGATGAACTCAAACGGGCGCTTAAAGAATACAAAGGAAGTATTCTAATGGTTTGCCACGAACCAGACTTTTATGAAGGCTGGATGGACCAAATCTGGGACTTTAACAAGCTAACTTAAAGGTGCTAAAAAAGCCAAGTCGAAATGACTTGGCTTTTTTGACTAGTAATTTAAATAGTTTTCAACTTCAGATTTCTCAATTTCTTTACCGTAGTGGCAAATCGGACAAGAAACGAAGTAACTTTTACCATAAGGAAAAAGTGGAATCCAGTAGAGGGTAAATTTGCGTCCAGTTTCTACGATCTCCCATGTGTCGACATTGTTACAGTGACCACATTCGATCGCTGTTTGCGTATGTCCCAAATCTTTCTGATAACCTTTAGAACCCCAAAATAAAATCATGTCATCGTCTCCTTATCTGTTGATGGCTTATTTTTTGCTGAAATCGTAGTCTTTTACCACTTCGATACTATCAATGGTGATAGCAGACGTTGGTTTGTCTTTCTCATCTTTTTCAGCCTTGGCAATTTTGTCAACAATATCCATGCCATCGATGACTTGACCAAAGACAGGGTGTTTGCCGTCTAGACTTGGATTTCCACCTTCTTTATAGGCTTCGATGATTTTCTTTGGATACTTGCTTGTAGGGAGTTTAGCTGAAATATCTGTTGAATTTTGGTTGATGAAGAACTGGCTACCGTTGGTGTTTGGTTGACCAGTGTTAGCCATAGCAAGGGCTCCTCGGATATTGTATAGGTAAGGAGAGATTTCATTTTTGAAACCAGTTCCCTTGTCCTTCGTTTTATCCTTATCATGCCAGATAGATTGGCCTCCTGTACCATCTCCCTTAGGATCTCCAGTTTGAACCATAAAGCCATCGATGACACGGTGGAAGGTGATGCCGTTATAGTAGCCTTCCTTAGCGTGAGTAAGGAAGTTTTCAACCGCAAGAGGTGCTAGTTTTGGAAAGAGTTTGATGCGGATATCGCCTTGATTTGTGTGTAAAATGACCTCAGCTTCGTCTTCAGCAACTTCCTTAGAAAGTTGAGGGAAGTTGGCATTGTCATTTGTCAAAGCGTCATTCAAATCTTTGGCAGCCTGAGCAGCTGCTTTTGAGCTTTCTTCAGCAGAGATACTAGAGTCGACATATTCATCACCACGGAGACCACGTTGGATACTAGTACATCCAACAAGGGCTACAGTTGATAGTAAAAGAAGGGTTGCTAGTTTTTTCATTGTTAACCTCTCAAAAATTCATTTCTACCATTGTACCTTAAAAGGAGTTTGATTTCAAATGTAAAAGATTTTACTAAAAATTTCTAGTAGTTAAAAAAATTAAGACTCTGTCAAGTTTTTTTCTTGACACCTGTCAGAAATCTGCTATAATAGAACATGTGCTAAATAGCTCAGCTATTTCACCGAAATAAAAAAATAAGAAAAGAGACATTAAAAAATGGCAGTTAAAATCCGTTTGACTCGTATGGGTTCTAAGAAAAAACCTTTCTACCGTATCAACGTAGCAGACTCACGTTCACCACGTGACGGACGTTTCATCGAAACAGTTGGGACTTACAACCCACTTGTTGCTGAAAACCAAGTAACTTTGAAAGAAGACCGCGTTCTTGCATGGTTGGCTGATGGAGCTCAACCTTCAGATACAGTTCGCAACATCCTTTCAAAAGAAGGCGTATTGAAAAAATTCCACGATTCTAAATTCTCAAAATAAGTTTAAAGTAGGTTGACAGATGGATACGATTGAAAATCTCATTATTGCGATTGTGAAACCTTTGATTTCACACCCTGATGCCTTAACTATCAAGATCGAAGACACGCCAGAGTTTTTGGAGTATCACTTGGATCTTGACCAAAGCGATGTCGGTCGTGTTATCGGTCGTAAGGGTCGCACTATCTCAGCGATAAGAACGATTGTCTACTCTGTCCCAACTGAAGACAAGAAAGTAAGAATCGTTATCGATGAAAAATAAAGAAAGCGGGACAGATGTCTCGCTTTTTTGTGGAGGAGAAGATGAAGGATTTAACCTTTAGACAATTACAAGCTTACTTACTCGAACATTACCAACAGTCTCGAACTGAGGAAGGCCTCTTTATCAAACTAGTGGAGGAAGTCGGAGAAGTAGCTGAGGTCTTGAATGGGCGCTCTGGTCGAAAAGAGGGCGTTCAGGACTCAAACGAGGAACTAGCCAAAGAACTGGCAGATATCATTCACTATACGGTTGCAATTGCGGCCATCAACGATATTGACCTAACCAAAACCATCTTTGACAAAGATAAGAAGTCTGCCATTAAGTATCAGCATGAAAGAGATTTGGAAGGATTTTTGAAGGGAGATTTGAGAAATATTGAACACTGATTATTTTTTAAAAATAGACTGGGCGATGTATATTGATTGGTTATTACGAATTATACAGATTTCGACTTTTATAGGTGTAATTTTAAAAATTAGTTTCCAGAATAAGGCCTATATTAATAATATCGAAATTCAGGCAATTAAACCAATCGAATTTGATTCCTTACTTACATACGAGATTTCATCATGTTTATGAGTTTAAACATAATAAAAATGATAAACATTATAACCATTTGATTTTTTATCCAAAAGAAGTTGATATTGAAATTGTAGAATTTTATTCTTTAATCTATGATTCAAAAAGTAATCGTTTAGTCGTTCAAGATAAAATACATACAGTCAAAAATTTAAAAAATTATACATGCTTATTGATTTATACAAATTTACCTGAGACTATACCTAGTTTAAGAATGAAATGGAAGACAAGTCAAGGTCAAATTGGGGAGTATACATTTTATAGTAATATGTATAACGGGAATATAAATATTTCTTCTTTTAAATATAAATTAACATTAAAGAGGAAACTACTAGCAATTTTGGGATTATAGCTGATTTTCTCCAACTTGTGAAAATCCCTGGAACGTGATAAAATAAAGGATAGAAATAGATACAGGAGACAAGATGAACTACTTTAATGTTGGGAAAATCGTC
>NZ_AJRE01000067.1:0-8954 GCF_000296955.1 Streptococcus sp. GMD4S | reverse complement strand
ACTTTGTTAATGAAGAGGAAGGGGAAAAAGGACTAGAAGATGGTGACTACTACATGGTAGTGACTTTACCAAGTGATCTATCTGAAAAAGCTACTTCTATCCTAACGAATCATCCTGAACAGATGCAGATTGATTATCAGACGTCAAGTGGGCATAGCTTTATTGCAAGTAAGATGAGTGATTCTGCAATGACACAATTAAAACAAACCGTCTCTACTAATGTTACTGAAACGTACACTAAGGCTTTATTTCAAAAAATGAATGATTTGAAGTCTGGAATAAATAAGGCAGCTGAAGGAAGTGAACAATTAGCTAATGGAGCCGATCAGTTGGTGACGGGAAGTCAAACATTGACAACAAATCTTAATACTCTAGCTAACTCAAGTGTAACTTTTTCAAATGGAGCGGATCAATTTACAAAAGGCTTATCTAGCTATGTGTCTGCTATAGAGCAATTACATATTGGTTTAGGAACTTTTAATAGTGGTTTACAAAGTTATACAAATGCTGTCTCACAAGTTGACACTGGACTTGGTCAATTAGCTTCAAAAACTCCTGAGTTGGTGACAGGTGTAAATCAGCTAAATACAGGTATAAAGTCTTATACAGGTGGCGTTTCACAACTGGATACAGGTCTCAATCAATTTTCAGTTGGTGTAAATGCTTATACAAATAGTGTGAAAGAACTTTCTAACGGAACAAGTCAATTATCCAATCAATCAGATACACTAAGAGATGGAATGGAGCAATTAAATACTGGTATTAAAGAAATTTCAAGCCAATTAGAGTCCTCATCTCAACAAAATGAAGAAATAGCGCAATTGGCAACAAGCTTAGGAGAACTAAATAAAACACTACAAGCTCTTACAATATCAGATAATACTCAACTGAAAAGTACATTGTCAGAAGCTTTGCCAAATCTAACAACTCTTGCTCAGGATATTGTGACCAAAAGTCAGACAGAACAAGAGAAAACTCTTGCAAACCTTCAATCAACAGCTACTTATCAATCTCTTACAGAGGAACAAAAGAAAGAACTGACAGAAGCTATTTCTAAAAATTCTAATTCTACTATTGAGTCGGCAAAAACAATTTTAATGACAGTAGGAGGATTAAAAGAAAGTATAGAGAATTCAGAACAACAAGTATCTAATCTATCTGATGTGCAGACGAAAGCAAATCAACTCTTACCTGCAGCATCTAGCTCCTTGACAACATTGTCAAATGGATTTACAACATTACAAACTTCTGTAAATAATCAGTTAGTTCCTGGAAGTCAGTCAATTGAAAAAGGTGTTGTAAACTATACTAAAGGACTGGATACTATTTCTATTGGTGCTAATCAACTAAGTGAAAAGAATACAAGTTTAACAACTAGTCTAGATAAATTAGTTTCTGGATTAAGTAAGTTGACAGAAAATACATCAACCTTGACAGCTGGAGTAGATGCGTTAGCTGGAAAAGCTCCAGAATTAGTATCAGGTATAGAAAGTTTGTCATCTGGTTCTGCTCAATTGAACAATAAGAGCCCAGAGCTGATAGCAGGTCTTACTACATTACAATTTGGCTCTGGTCAATTAACAGATAAATCAACACAGTTACTTTCTGCAGCATCTCAACTAGGAAGTGGCGCTATGAAGATTGCAGATGGTGCTGGAAAACTAGCAGATGGTGGAACAACCTTAACCTCTAGTCTTGAAGATTTACAGACAGGAGTTGATTCATTAGGACAAGGATTAGGTAATGCAAATACTCAACTTAAATCAGCTTCGACAGAATCTAAAAATGCAGAAACATTATCTGAACCTCTAGTTCTCTCAAAAACAGACAATGACCAAGTCCCTGTAAATGGGATTGCTATGGCTCCTTATATGATATCAGTTGCTCTTTTTGTTGCTGCTATATCTACCAATATGATTTTTGCTAAGTTGCCTTCTGGACGTCATCCAGAGAGTCGTTGGGCTTGGTTGAAGTCTCGCTCTGAAATAAATGGGATTATAGCTGTCTTAGCAGGTGTTTTAGTTTATGGAGGTGTCCATCTTATTGGATTGACTGCGAACCATGAGATGAGGACCTTGATTCTAATTATAATCACAAGTTTAGCTTTCATGTCTATGGTGACAGCTTTAACAACTTGGAATAGCCGTATTGGAGCTTTCTTCTCTCTTATTTTACTTTTATTACAGTTAGCATCAAGTGCAGGGACCTATCCCCTTGCTTTAACAAATGATTTCTTTAAGGGTGTCAATCCTTGGTTACCAATGAGTTACTCTGTATCAGGTTTACGACAAACAATCTCTATGACAGGAAATATTCATCACCAAGTGATTTTCCTTATTATAACACTAGTTTTCTTTGCTGCTTTAGGTATGCTAGCTTATCAACCTAAGAAAATGGAAGAAGATTAAAAAGATTGACCAATTCCTTGGTCAATCTTTTTCTGTCTTAGATAAATTTCGTCTGTGATTATAGATCCCAAAAAGAAGAAGGGCAGTTAGTGAGCAGGCTGCTCCAATAACAAAACCATTGGGGATAAAGGAAAGTGTAATGGTGCCTTTTCCCTTTGGAACATCAACTTTCATAAAACCAGTTTGAGCCTGCTTGATTTCAAGTTTTTTCCCATCCTGGTATGCAGACCAACCTTTGTCATAAGGAATAGTGAAGAAAATAGAGGTATCTTGTTTGACTTCATATGTAGCAAAGACTTTATTTTTAGAGGTGGATACTTCTACAGGTTGTTCTTTAATTTTTTGGATTGCTTCAGTTAGGGCCTGAGTATCTAAACGATAGAAGGTTGGAGCTTCAAATGACACCTGAGAATTTCCAGGGAAACTAACACTGATATTGAAAGTTTTTTGTTCTTCAGTATAACCTAAATTAAAGAAATTAAATGCATTGTCAGTTGTAAAAGTCTTTTTTTCTCCATTGACAATGATGTCAACTTTCTTTTGCTTATCGTTTGTAAAATGAAGATTTGAAAAAGAGAGATAGACTTGACTATTTTGAGGAACCTCAATTTGATAATCAATCTTTGCATCTTCATTCGCAGAACCTGTGATGCTGGTTAAACCATCTGAAGTATCTGTTTTACCAGATGCTATTTGGGAGAAGTAATCTAAGTTGAGATTAGCAAGCTGGTTTATAAATAAAGCCTGATTATCTAGAGTGTGATTGTTAAAGTTTACATCTGTGTAAATAGATTGAGTGGCAAAGGCAATGGGTAAAGAGAGTTGATTTTTATATAAGGTTAAATGATCCTTTTGATAAATCTCTTGAAAGCCATACTTATCAAGTGAAGTTTCAGAAATATTGTACTGGATTCCAAATAAACTGTCTGCTAAAAGACTGTTATTTACATAACGGAGATTGAGGTTGGTTCCAGAGGATTTGAATCCCAGTTTATCCAAACTAGTGCTAGCTGAGCGATTTCGTACAGACGAAAATTGAGAGATTCCATTGTAGTTAAATTTCATACTGTCATTTCCAGTCTGAATTTGCAGTTTTTCAGTACGTGTAAATGGATTGTCAATTTGGTTTAGAATGGATTCCATAGCGGTGATATCTCTATTATAGGCGCTACGAGAAGCAAAGGCCCATTCTTTAGCTATTCCTTCCATTTGAGATGAAGCATTTAAGCTTATCTCAACTGTTATAAATAAAGACAAAAGAATTGCAAATAGATTTATAGAGATAAATTTTCTAATGACTGCAAGAAGTAAAAGAGCATAAACTAGTAGAAATTCAAGAGTGAGCAGGATATTCAAATCAGTTAAAAAAGAATAGTGTGATTTAAAATAGACAGTAGCCAAAAATCCTGTTAGTACAAGAAAAAGTGAGACAAATAGATTCCATAGCTTCAGTTCTTTCAGACGATTTAATACTTCTGCTGCAGTATAAATTAACAGAGTGGAAAAAATCCAAGCATAGCGATGCAAAAACATATTTGGGGTATGCATCCCCTGCCAAAATAAATCAAGTGCTTCTATGTAAAAGCTTGTTATTAAAAAAGTAAAGAAAATTGCATAGGTAAGTTTCACGTGAAACTTTATGGATTTTATTGTGAAAAATAGAATGGTTAAAATAAAGGGAAGCAATCCAACAAAAATCATTGGTATAGATCCATACTTAGTTGTATCAAAAGATCCAATGAATTGTTTTGCAAAAATATCCAAATACCAGCTACTATCTGTCTTTAATTTTGTGATAGCAGTCAACTTCTCTCCATGAGTTTGTAAATCAAACAGTGTAGGAAGAGTCATAATCAAACTAGCCATTCCAGCTAAAAAGGAGGTAACAACAAAATCAAGAAAAGATGATTTTCGAGTTTTAAAGTCCCAAGAAATTTGGCAGAGATACCAGAAAATAAGAAACAATACTGTCATATACCCAAAATAATAATTTTGAATAAATAAGATTGACAAACTTGTAAAGTATAGTAGGCGCTTCTTTTGTGTTATAAGTAGGTATAAACCAGTTATAATTAAAGGAATTAAGATAAAAACATCTAGCCAGGTTTTTATCTCTAACTGACTAACGGTAAAGCTCATTAGAGCATAGGAAGTAGATAAGGCAAGTTTTAAAAATTTTGGGATATCTTTAAATAATCTAGTCAAACTAAAGAAGGTTGACAGACCAATCAATCCAAATTTTAAGAGAGTGGTCAGATAAACAGCATCTGGCATATTCGACAGATTAAAAAAGTAAACCAGAGGTGAGAGAAAACTACCCAAGTAATAACTAGATAGAGCATAGAAATTCAGTCCGAGGCCACTTGTAAAGGTGTAAAACAAACTACCATTTCCATGTAAAATATTTCGTAAAGCCACATCAAAAATAACGTATTGATGGAAACCATCTCCTAATAGTGGAGATGAATCGCTATTCCAGTAGATACCTTGAGTTAGGTATACTCCAGTCATAATTACTAAAGGAATGATGAAAGAAACAAAATAGGTCCAATATGTTTTAAAAAATGATTTCATGTTACCTCGTAGAATGATAGAAAACTCAGTTGGTTACCCCAACTGAGTTTTGAAGTCTTATTTAGTCTTTCCAAAGTTCTTTAACTTTTGCTTGTACTTCTGCATTTTCTAGGAATTCATCATAGGTTTCATCGATACGATCAATGACGCCATTTTTAGACAAAACAATGATATGGTTTGCCAAAGTTTGGATAAACTCGTGGTCATGACTGGCAAAGATGATTGATTCTTTAAAGTTTTTCAATCCATCGTTCAAGCTTGAGATAGATTCCAAGTCCAAGTGATTTGTTGGATCATCAAGTACAAGGACATTTGATTTCAAGAGCATGAGTTTTGAAAGCATGACACGTACTTTTTCTCCCCCTGACAAGACGTTTACAGGTTTGTTAACCTCATCTCCAGAAAAGAGCATACGACCAAGGAAACCACGTAGGAAGGTATTGTCATCTTCTTCTTTACTTGCAAATTGACGCAACCAGTCAAGGATTGACTCTCCTCCTGCAAAATCAGCCGAGTTGTCTTTTGGCAAGTAAGAACGGCTAGTAGTAACTCCCCACTTGACAGTTCCTTCATAGTCGATGTCATCCATGATTGCACGAATTAATGCAGTCGTTTGGATGTCATTTTGTCCAATAAGAGCTGTCTTATCACCTGGACGCAAGATGAAACTAATATTGTCTAGGATAGTTTCGCCATCAATCTTTACAGTTAGATTTTCTACTGTCAAGAGATCATTACCAATCTCACGTTCTGCTTTAAAGTTGATAAATGGATATTTACGACTAGATGGCACAATCTCTTCTAATTCAATCTTGTCAAGCATTTTTTTACGAGACGTTGCTTGTCTTGACTTAGAAGCGTTGGCAGAGAAGCGAGCAACGAATTCTTGCAATTGCTTAATTTTTTCTTCTGCCTTGGCATTACGGTCTGCTAGCAATTTAGCAGCAAGCTCAGAAGATTCCTTCCAGAAGTCGTAGTTTCCGACATAGAGTTTGATTTTTCCAAAGTCAAGGTCGGCCATATGAGTACATACTTTGTTTAAGAAGTGACGGTCATGGGATACAACGATAACGGTGTTATCAAAGTCAATCAAGAAGTCTTCTAACCAAGTAATAGACTGGATATCTAAACCGTTGGTTGGCTCGTCCAAGAGAAGAACATCTGGTTTACCAAAAAGTGCTTTAGCAAGGAGAACCTTCACTTTTTCACCATTGGCTAATTCGCTCATGTTTTGATAGTGCAATTCTTCTGGAATATTAAGATTTTGAAGTAGTTGAGACGCCTCACTCTCTGCCTCCCAACCTCCAAGTTCGGCAAATTCACCTTCGAGTTCGGCAGCACGCACACCATCTTCATCTGAAAAATCTTCCTTCATGTAAATGGCATCTTTTTCTTTCATGATGTTGTAAAGTTTTTCATTTCCCATAATGACGACATCAATAACTCGCTCGTCTTCATAGTCAAAATGATTTTGACGGAGAACAGAGAGACGTTCATCTGGACCAAGAGAGATGTGACCAGTTGTTGGCTCGATATCACCAGCTAAGATTTTTAAGAATGTAGACTTCCCAGCACCATTAGCACCAATTAATCCGTATGTATTTCCTTCTGTAAATTTGATATTGACATCATCAAAAAGTTTGCGATCACTAAAACGTAGTGAAACATCAGATACTGTAAGCAATGTTTTTCTCCTATAATATGTAATACATTTATTCTACTAGAAAAGAGAGAAATATTCAAATTTTTATTTGTCAATTTTATGTCAACTAAGTTTACAGGTTCGTTTACAATGAGTTAGTTGTTTGATTTAAATAATTTTCTGTTATTTTAACAAAAAAATGCTATAATTGAAGAGACCATTTCGAAGGAGAAAAAAATGACGAAACCCATTATTTTAACAGGAGATCGCCCAACAGGAAAACTGCATATTGGACATTATGTTGGGAGTCTTAAAAATAGAGTATTACTGCAGGAAGAAGACAAGTATGAGATGTTTGTTTTTTTGGCGGACCAACAAGCATTGACAGATCACGCTAAAGACCCTCAAACGATTGTAGAATCGATTGGGAATGTTGCCTTAGATTACTTAGCAGTTGGATTGGATCCAAGTAAATCAACTATCTTTATTCAAAGTCAGATTCCAGAGTTGGCTGAGCTGTCTATGTACTATATGAATCTAGTTTCATTAGCACGTTTGGAGCGCAATCCTACAGTGAAAACAGAGATTGCTCAGAAAGGGTTTGGAGAAAGTATTCCGACAGGATTTTTGGTTTATCCGATTGCGCAAGCAGCTGATATCACAGCCTTTAAGGCCAATTATGTTCCTGTAGGAACAGACCAAAAACCAATGATTGAGCAAACTCGTGAAATTGTTCGTTCCTTTAATAACGCATATAACTGTGAGGTATTGGTGGAACCAGAAGGTATTTATCCAGAAAATGAGAGAGCAGGACGTTTGCCTGGTTTAGATGGAAATGCTAAAATGTCTAAATCCCTTAATAATGGTATTTATCTAGCAGATGATGCGGATACATTGCGTAAAAAAGTCATGAGTATGTATACTGATCCGAATCATATTCGAGTGGAGGATCCAGGTAAGATTGAAGGAAATATGGTTTTCCATTATCTAGATGTGTTTGGTCGTCCAGAAGATGCTCAAGAAATTGTGAATATGAAAGAGCATTATCAACGTGGAGGTCTTGGTGATGTAAAAACGAAACGTTATCTACTTGAAATATTAGAACGCGAACTTGGTCCTATTCGTGAGCGCCGTATTGAATTTGCTAAGGATATGGGAGAAGTGTACAATATGCTTCAAAAAGGTAGTGAGAAAGCGCGTGAGGTTGCGGGGCAAACTTTATCTGAAGTTAAGAAAGCAATGGGACTAAATTATTTTAAATAATGGATAAAATATGAATCGTAAAACTATCTCTTCCATAGGTTCACAGGGATAGTTTTTTTATGATTTCTACCATAAATATAATTGACAAATTTTCATAGAATGGTATGATAGATACAATACAAAAAGAGTCAAGCTCAAAAAGAAAGAAAAGAGGAAACTTCAATGTCTAATTGGGATACTAAATTTTTAAAAAAAGGTTTTACCTTTGATGATGTATTGCTCATTCCAGCAGAAAGTCATGTGTTGCCTAATGATGCAGATTTAACAACAAAATTGGCAGATAATCTGACTTTAAATATCCCAATTATAACAGCCGCCATGGATACAGTCACAGAAAGTCAAATGGCTATTGCTATTGCTCGTGCGGGTGGTCTTGGAGTAATCCATAAAAATATGTCTATTGCGCAACAGGCGGATGAAGTTCGCAAGGTAAAACGTTCTGAAAATGGTGTTATTATTGATCCATTCTTCTTGACTCCAGAACATACCATTGCTGAGGCAGACGAACTGATGGGACGTTACCGTATCAGTGGTGTTCCAGTTGTAGAAACACTTGAAAATCGTAAATTGGTTGGTATTCTAACAAACCGAGATCTTCGATTTATTTCAGATTACAATCAACCAATCTCAAACCATATGACCAGTGAAAATCTTGTTACTGCTCCTGTGGGTACAGATCTTGCAACAGCTGAACATATTCTTCAAGAACACCGTATTGAAAAACTTCCATTGGTTGACGAAGAAGGTCGTCTTTCTGGCTTGATTACTATTAAGGATATTGAAAAAGTTATTGAGTTTCCAAATGCTGCCAAAGATGAATTTGGTCGTCTTCTAGTTGCTGGTGCGGTGGGTGTCACTTCAGATACATTTGAACGTGCAGAGGCTCTCTTTGAAGCAGGGGCTGACGCAATTGTTATTGATACTGCACATGGTCACTCTGCTGGGGTTCTACGTAAAATTGCTGAAATTCGTGCTCACTTCCCAGATCGCACTTTGATTGCTGGTAATATTGCAACTGCAGAAGGTGCGCGTGCTCTTTATGATGCGGGTGTGGATGTTGTCAAAGT